>DEAY01000106.1 GCA_002348345.1 Verrucomicrobia bacterium UBA2970 | reverse complement strand
AGGGTGTTTGAGCCCCGACCTGGGGGGGGCGAAGGGTGCGGCTGCGGCACTGTCTAGGAGGCCCTAGAACAGGTTTCGTCGCGGCTAGCGAGTGTGTCCCGGAGGCAGACGCGATGAGGAACTCACGACAAGAGCTTAGCGGATTCGTTGGCAGGATCGAGGATCAAAAGCCGGACCTCTAATTCGATTTTGTGCTCGAAATGCAAAAAAGACCTGAGAGATTTGCCCCCGTGATGCCGGACCTTGAGCTAACCGAAAAACTCCTTGCTGACATTGCGGGATGGGATGTCATGAAGCAGGCTCGCAACCTGGTGGCGAACGATCGGGTTTTGTCGGGCAAGTGGTCGCCTCCCGTTCTGAAGGGGGTTGTTCAGACCGAGGGGGGGACGCTTCGTGCCGGACTGGTCATCAAGAGCAAGGTGGACGTCGAAAACCTCTGTCCCTGCCGGCCTTCCCGCGAGTGGGGGACGATGTGCCTTCACTCGATTGGAGTGGGCTTGCGGGTGCTCAAGGGGGAAGCTCGCGCGGATCTCCAATCGAGCCCCAAGAAGGACTCGGCCAATACGGACGTCTCCCCGGCAGTGAAGCGATCGCAGCTTCGTCGCGACATCGATCATCAGAATCCCAACCTTCTTCTCTGGGTGGTTTTTCCCCCGAATTGGAAACGACAAATCGAAGCGGGAAAACTGAGTTTGTTCTTCGAAGCCGAGCGAGGAGGGAAACGGCAACCCCTGAATTCAATTCCTCTGGACTCGAGCTATCAGGTGACTGAACAGGACGACCGCTTGCTGGAGCGGATCGAGCGTCTCTGCGAGGGGGAATTGCCGGCCATGTGGCCCTTTCCACTTCCCGCGATTGGTGAGGTCCTGGAGGGGCTCGCTGACCATCCCCGAGTGTTTGTGGGACGCAAAGAGCGGTTGGAGATTCTCTCGAAACCATGGGTTCCCGAGCTCTCTATTCATCTTGATCAACAGGGTGAGATTCAAGTTGAGGCCAAGGTGGACGCGTCAAGCCTGACTTGGATCCCCTCGGCTCGCCTCTTCGTCGCCGAGGGGTCGCGCATCCAAGCCATCGGGTTGCCTGCCCGCCTCGCTGCGGTTTTTCAGGGGCGTCTTCAATTGAATCGCCATCAGGTCCCCGAGTTTCTTCAGACAATTGCGCCCCTGCTGGATGAAAACCCCAAATGGAAGACAAACTTGACCTTGGAGTCCTTTGAATTGGAACCGGCGCGACCCGAGATCCTCGCCAGTTTCGAGGGAGGATTGGCGCAGCTGCGGGCACGCCTCCAATGCCGATATGCTCAGAGTGTGTTCACTCTGGGCGGAACTGGTTCTCATGAGGAGGTCTGGATTCCCGACCCGGCGTCCATCTATCGATACACGACCCGAGACTTGGGGGGGGAGCGCAGAGCGGTGGAACGGTTGCTCCGCCACGGGTTTCGGGGTCCGGATGATGCAGGGTGGTATGAACTCCGTGGGCAGGATGTCGTGCTGGATTTCTTTGCCAAGGCCTATCCCCTCTTGTGTCGCCAATGGACGGTGTCTTTGGACGAGCGACTGCAGCGGAGTACGGAACGAACGCTGGAACGCATTCATCCGGAAGTGCTGATCCAAGGGAGCGGCATGCAATGGTTAGATTTCAAGGTGGACTATACCTCAGAGGCGGGAACTCGTTTTTCCGATTCGGAAATTCAACAGTGGCTCTTGTCTGGACGTTCCCACCGAAAACTTGCAAGTGGAAAGGTCGCCATGCTTGATATCGAGGCGTTGGAGGAGTTCCAGGAGGTGGTGCGCGATTGTGACCCCCACCAGGACGGGGGGCGCTATCGAATCGACGCTCAACAAGCGGCCTTTTTAGACTCATCGGTTCGCGAACTGGGCTGGGAACTGCAAGGGGGCACCGATTGGCGTCGTCGATTGTCGACCTTGAGCTGCGATCAGATGGCCGTCCCACCGCTCGGAGCGCTCGATTCCGTTCTCCGGGATTATCAGAAACAGGGGGTGGCCTGGCTTGAGTTTCTGAGGGGGGCAGAATTGGGTGGGATTTTAGCCGACGAGATGGGGCTCGGAAAGACCCTCCAGGTTTTGGCTCTGCTTCAATCCCATCGTCGCTCCTCTTCCTCCTCTGCGTCGCGCGCGCCGGCCCTCGTCATTTGTCCGACGAGCCTGGTTTTCAACTGGGTCAATGAGTCTCGCCGTTTCACTCCGGACCTAAGGATTCTGCCGGTGCAAGGGAGTCAGCGAAAAGAACAGTTCGCGAAGATCGCAAACCAGGACATCGTCGTCACGAGCTATGCCTTGATTCGTCGTGATCTTGCTCATTATCAGGCCCATACCTTTGATGCCGTGATCCTGGATGAGGCCCAGCATATCAAGAATCGACAGACTCAGAACGCGATGGCGGTCAAATCCCTCAAGGGTCAATTTCGAATGGTCCTGACCGGCACGCCGATGGAGAACTCGGTGCTGGATCTCTGGTCGATTTTCGATTTTTTGATGCCAGGATACCTTGGGAGCGCCGGTGACTTTCGTGATCGTTACGAAATTCCCATTGTTCGCGAGAAAAGCCAGGAAACGATGGCGCGACTCGGTCGTCGGTTGCGTCCATTCGTTCTTCGGCGAACGAAACGAGAGGTCGCTCCTGAATTACCCGAGAAGCTTGAACAAACCGTTCGTTGCCCCTTGAGCTCCGAACAACGTGAGGTTTACTCGCAGGTGATGGACGTCAGTCGGCGCGATCTTCTGGCCGGCGTCGCGGAGCGAAGCGGCCCCTCTCGGATGAAAGTGCTCAGCGCGCTCCTTCGTCTTCGGCAAATCTGTTGTGATCTGCGACTCTTGAAATTGCCCGAGGCTCCTCGAGAGGTGTCGGGCAAGATGGCTGCGCTTGAGGAACTTCTCGAACAAGCCCTGGATGGCGATCACCGGGTTCTTGTGTTCAGCCAGTTTGTGTCGATGCTACACCTCATTCGTGAGCAGCTTGAGACGAGAGGGATTGACTTCTGTTACCTGGATGGTTCCACGATCGATCGCGGCGCCGAGGTCGCCCGTTTTCAAACGACGAACATTCCGGTCTTTTTGATCAGTCTCAAAGCCGGTGGGGTCGGCCTCAATCTGACAGGGGCCGATACGGTGATCCATTTCGATCCCTGGTGGAATCCCGCCATCGAGGATCAGGCAACCGGAAGAGCTCATCGAATTGGACAGACCCAGGTGGTGAACAGCTACAAGCTGATCACGGAAAACACCATTGAGGAAAAGATCCTTCACCTCCAGGAGCGAAAGCGTGAGATCATTGATGGAACGCTGGGGAATGAAGCCCAGTTTTCCGAGTCGCTTTCCTGGGATGATTTCCAGTTGTTGTTCGAGGGCGACTGAGCCCTTTGAACGTTTTCTCCGAGGGGGGCAACTCACGATCTTCGGTCGGGCTCGACGAGGGATCGGGCGACATCGGTTTGGCTTCAAGCATCTGAATACGAAGGTTTCGAAACCGAACTGACGCCCCGACCCGGTCCTCATGCCGCCCGGCACCGTGGACTTGAAGGCCGATCACCCCTCGAGCATCAGCCTGGTCATGTAAATCAGCCCGTGGGATGCCATTGAGCCAGGTTTGGATCCGAGGTCCCCGGCACTCGATTCGAAAATGGTTCCATCCTTGATCGCGATAGATTCTGGGAACGACTGGCGAGGTGGTAACCGGTTGAAGCCAACCTCGGCGCGACTGGTCGTAAATGCCGCCGCTCCAGTCTCGATCGGAGGGGTCGATTTCCACCTGGTATCCGAAGACCGAGCCCGCTTTCCGGGTGCGACGTTTCCCGTTCGGTTTGGTGAAGGGGGTGTCTCGTGTGGCAATTTGAGTACGAATCTGAACACCGGAGTTCATCTCTGGGTCGGCGAGAAACTCGAGTTCGAGGACAAAATCTTGATAGGGTTTCTCGGTGCACAAATAAGCGCTGGGCTCTCCCTTGACGCAGGTGCCGATCAAGACGCGGTTTTCAACCCGAAACGAACTTGCCCCCCCGTGGCGTTTCCATCCGCTCAAACTGTTGCCATCAAACAAAGAACGCCAGGGACCTTCCTTCGGGGTGAAGCGGGATCTTTTTCGGGAGGGGGTCGCGGCGGTGACGGTCGGATAGTCGCTGGCTCCAAATTGAACCTCGGTGGCGGTTCGTTCGAGCAGCTCGCGCGTGTGTTGAAGCGCCGGTCCGTAGTGGGGGGACTCGAAGACATTCGAGAGCTCGAATGGGTCGGCCTGAAGGTCGTAGAATTCCCCCACGTCCCCGGGAGGGAAGAGGACCAGTTTGTATCGGGAAGTGCGGACTCCCCAATGGGCTGCGCCCTCGACCCAGTAGGCATACCACAACGCCTTTCGCCAGTCGTCTGGTGTTTGGCCCTGGAGGATGGGGCGCAGGCTTCGGCCTTGCATGGGGGGGGGAGCCGGAAGCCCCGCGAAGTCCAGAATCGTTTTTGCCATATCGACATTACCACAGAGGAGGGAGCTTTTTGAATTGGGGGGCACCTCCTTCGGGTAGCGAACGATGAGAGGCATCAACAGTGATTCCTCCAACATCAGTCGCTTATCATAGAGAGAATGCTGTCCGAGGAAGTAGCCTTGGTCGGAGGTGTAGATCACCAGCGTGTCGTCTTCCACGTCTTCCGCCCTCAGGGATTCGATGACGCGAGCCACGTTCTCGTCGATGGCAGCGACCGCTCGAAGATACTTGTGGATGAGATGTTGATAGGCGGCGGAACGACGGCCACTGTCTGAAGTGTCGCCGACTCCCATTCCGGGGCTTTCATCCTCCTTGTGGCGTTCATAATAGGAATAGTTTCGGTCCATTCCCCATCGATGAGGCGCCTTGAGGCGGGGAGAGGAAGCCGGAGTATGTTCGTGGAGCGTCATCGGTTCTGGAATGAAGGTTTGTTCGTGGAGTGAGCCGAGTCGTTGAGGATACTCAAAGGAGTGATGCGGTGCCTTGAAGTGAAGCATCAGGCAAAACGGTGCGCTTCGGTCACGTGCTTTCAACCAGTGAAGGGCCTGATCGGTGTAGACGTCCGAGGAATAGCCTGCGTGGCGTTCCATCCCTTCGGTCCGCTTGCCTTGCTCGGTGTACCATTCACTTGAGGGGGTAAAGAAAGTGGGGTTGAACCAGCGTCCTTGCCCGCGGGTCACTTTAAACTGATCAAATCCCCTGGGTCTTGATCGGAGATGCCATTTCCCGAAGACAGCGGTTTGATACCCCCCGCGTTGCAATGCTTCGCTGATCCAAGGGGCCTCCTTGTGAATCGTTCCGTTGAGGTGGCGAACCCCATGACGATGGCTGTATTGGCCCGTGAGAAAAGTGGCTCGACTCGGCGAGCAGATTGAATTGTTGCATGCGAACCGAGTGAATCGCATCCCTTCCGCCGCCAAGCGGTCAAGGGTCGGCGTTTTCACGTAGGGACTCAACCACGAGCCGTAGGCCCCCACGGCTTCGCGAGCGTGGTCATCCGCCATCACGAACAGGATGTTGGGAGGTTTGGTGCTGTTCGCAGGGCTGGGGTTGCCCCAACTGTGACACGGAATGAGGGTAAGGAGAATGAGGGGCAGGCGGAGGGGACAGGGGCGGCGTTTCATGATGACGTGAAGAAAGGACGATTCTATACGGCGGCCCGGGAGGCGGATTCGCCTCGCTGGTGGAGAAACTGTTGAATCTGCTGGTGCTCGGCGGGGCTTAATTCAAAGGTCATCGCTTGAGCCGATTCCACAATCTGATGAGGCCGCTTGGCGCCGCACAAGGCGCTGGTGATGCCCGGTTGGTGAAGGGTCCAATTGACCACAATTTCCGCAACGGATCGGTGGCGTTCTCGAGCGAATTGTCGAAGCTGATCCATGAGATCTTGGTTCCTTTCCCACTCGCTTCCCTGAAACATGGGATACTTGGCGCGGCCATCGCCGGGTCGGAAAACAAAGTCTCTGGGCAAATGTCCAGCCAGGAGGCCTTTGAGGAGGGGCCAATAAACCACGGTGCCAATCGCCTTCCTGGTTGCCCAAGGGAGAATCTCGGCTTCTATTTCTCGCTGGAGCATATTGTAGTGGGGTTGGATGGCGGTGAGGGGGCAGATCGCATGAAATGCTTCCAACTGTTCCAAGTGACAATTGGAAGCCCCCGCATAGCGCACTTTCCCGTCATCGATAAGTTTCGCAATGGCGCCAGCTGATTCTTCAATCGGGATCTTGGGGTCGGGGGCGTGGAGGTAATAGAGGTCGATGTGATCCGTCCCAAGTCTTTCCAAGCTTTTTTCGCACTGCTGGAAAAGGGTCGCTTCACTGCCATCAAGACGGCGGCTTCCATCGGTGTTCCAGGCGATGCCCCCCTTGGTTGCGATCACCACTTCAGTCCGGCGCTCGCCCAGAGCTCGGGCGATCAACCGTTCGCTCTCTCCGTTTCGACCATAACCGTAGGCACTATCGAAGAAGTTGACTCCCGCATTGGCAGCCGCGATCAAGGTGGACACGCTGTCTTGATCATTGACCTCGAGGCTTGTCATTCCGGCGATAGGCCAACAACCCATGGCAACTGAGCTGACTTGAAGCTCGGAGACACCGAGAGAACGATACTGGATGGGGGTCTGGGACATGATGCCTTCGTGGGGATGTTGCCTGGTGGTGGTCGAAAGAACGATTGTTTTTTCCGGAGGCAGCCGATCGGATCGGTGCCCATCAGCCGGGCGCTGTCTAAAGTATCCGCTTGCGAATCTCACGTTTACGGACGTCACGCATTGGGGTAGCGTCTTCCCATGAACCTCATTTCCCGTCTGGTGAAGGTCGCCGTGATCCTTGGCTTAGGGTTGTCGGGTTTCGTGGCGGGGGCATCCGCAACGAGACCAAACGTGATTCTGATCATGTGTGATGACATGGGGTTTTCCGATATTGGTTGTTATGGCGGCGAGATCCAGACGCCGTACCTGGATCAATTGGCTACCGAAGGCATG
>DEAY01000355.1 GCA_002348345.1 Verrucomicrobia bacterium UBA2970 | reverse complement strand
TTCACCGCTCCGAAAGCGTATTGGGATCTTCATGATTCCAAGTCCTTTCCCATTGCCCCGGATCAAGAACATCCCATTGGGGCCCCGAGCTTCGCCGGAAAGATGGGGGGCGAGATTGTGAACTACTCCCCCTTAACCGTGGAGAATCTGAGGGAAACCGGCGTCCAGCGTCAATTGTTGCACGGCTACTATGCGGCCTCCAGTTTTGTAGATGCTCAAATCGGTCGGGTTTTAGATGAGTTAGATCGGCTTGATTTGGCAAAGGAAACGATTGTGGTCTTGTGGGGGGATCATGGATGGCATTTGGGGGATCATGGTTACTGGACCAAACACACCAATTACGAGCAGTGCAATCGAATCCCCCTCCTCCTGGTGGCCCCCGGAGTGACCCAACCGGGTTCGGTGACCCGGCAACTGACGGAGACCGTCGATCTCTATCCCACTCTCGCCGAACTTGCCGGGCTTCCCCAACCGACGGGTCCTCAAGCCATTGACGGGGTGAGTCTGGTGCCGGTGTTGAAGAATCCTGAAAAGAAGATCCGGGATCATGCCTACCATTGTTACCCGCGAGGGAAACGAATCGGCCGTGCGATCCGCACCGAACGCTACCGATTGGTCGAGTGGAGAGAGATTGGAGAGCCCCCGGAACAGGCGGAATGGGAACTCTACGACTATGTCATGGATCCGGGCGAACGCCGGAATCATGCCGATTCGAACCCCCAGGTGGTGGAAGAACTGAGGGCGATTTTAGCCCGGCACCCCGAGCCCAAACGGATTCGTCGCTGATGGATTCAGCCCGTGAAGGGTGGCCGCGTCAGGGACTCGGAGGATGACGTTTTCAGAGGTGGGATTCCGCCGTTCCTCAGGTGGTTGAGAGAGGGTTGCGGAGTCGATCGGTCAGGATGGTCACCTCGAACTTTGTCTTGGGGATGCCCGCCAAGTCGACTCCGATCGGTTGAAACGAGTGCCCTGGAGAAATCAGGTTCCTGAGGGACGGGGCGGTGGGGGGCTGCCCGATGGAGGATCGCTGACCACCAGTTTCGATCGCCACTCGAGGGCGGAGGGATAGCATTCGGGGTTCGGGAGTCGTTTGGGATGGGTGATCGGGAAGGGCTCACCGTTTCGCCAGACGGCGGCCGGGACGAGTCGTTGCGGGAGGGTTCGAAGTTGGGCATGGCAGTCCTCCAACTCAAGGGGGTCCCGGTTCCGTTCGAGCACGGTGATGTCGGCTTCCCGACCGATTTCCAAGGTCCCGATTCGATCGGCCCATCCAATCGCCCTTGCCGGATTGAGCGTCGAGGCGCGGATGACTTCCTGAAGGGGCATGCCTGCCTGCCACAGTCGGCTCATCACCGTCGGCAAGTCATAGACCGGGCCCTCGTGGTTCAGGCTGTGAAGGTCGGTGCTGATGGTATCGGGCCAGAAACCCTGTGCGATACAGGCTTCGGCCACCGGCCAGGCGAAGGACCCCATGCCGTGGCCGACGTCAAAGAGCACTCCGTCGCGCCGGGCCTGTGCGACGCAGGCCAGTAGTTGCAGGTCCTGAGGTTTGAGAACCGTGTTGGGGTAGCCGTGGAAGCAATGGGTGTAGAGATCCCCCTCCTTCATCTTGCCGGGGCAATCTTCCATCGACACTGACGAAAAATTGTGATGAACCATGAGCGGCAGGGAGACGTCCGCCGCGGCCTCTTGTGCGGCCTGGTAGGAGAAGGCCTCGTTGCGTCCCTGGTCGGCGATGCTACTCGAAAGTCGAATCTTGACTCCGACAATGAGGTCCCGATTGGCTTCAATGCACTCGACACAATCAGAGGCATTGACCAGTTTTTTGGATTCGAGCTCACCGGGATCGTCGTTTCCCGTTCGCGTCGAGAAGGCCAGGCCGGCGCGTGAGATATGGAGGAAGGCCAGTAACCGGGTCCGGATGGGTTGGACGGCGAAATGGCGGAATCCGGGAAAGGTGTCGCACCCCGCACTGCCGGCATCGACCGCCGTTGTCACGCCTCGGCCCAGGCAATAGTGATCGACGTCAATGCCCAGGGGAGTGACATGAGGGTAGCCGTGGATGTGAAGATCGATCAGCCCCGGGGTCACGATCATGCCTTGGGCGTCAAAGCACTCGCGGGCCTGCCCTTTTTCGATGGCCATTTCCACGGCGGCGATTCGACCCTTGAGGATGGCGAGATCCATGAGTTGATCGATGCCCTGTTTGGGATCGATCACGTGGCCGCCTTGAATGATCCAGTCGTAATGTGGCATCGGATGATCCTCAAGCGTGAGAAGACTTCTTGGAGAATGGCAGCGTCGGTTCGGAGCGAGTTTGACCGCAGCCTCTCACGGCGCAACCCGCTTGGCGAGTTCGGGGTAAAGAGAGGCAAGATCGAGGGGGTCGTCAAATCGTTGTTGCTCCGTTTCCAGGAGAGCAAATAAGGTTCTCATCCGATCGAGCTGTGACGGCTCCTCGGCGAGGTCGCGGCGCTCCTGTCGGTCTGTTGCGTAGTGGTAGAGTCGCTTGGCTTTGAGTTTGGGATAGAGGATTAACTTCCAACCGTCGTGTCGAATGGCCCGTTGAGTCTCCAAATAAGCGAGGTAGACGGGAGAGGGGGCCTCGGATTGACCCCGTAGCAAGGGGAGCAAGGATCGGAATTCGATGCCCTTGCGTTCCTTGTCACCGGCGAGATCCAGGCTGGTTGCCATCAGGTCCTGGAGAAAGATGGGGGTCTCGATGGTGGCTCCGGCCCTGACCGAGGGACCGGCAATGAGGAAGGGGGGGCGAACGGAATGGTCATACATATTCTGTTTGCCCAGGAGCCCATGGTGTCCACAAGCCAGGCCGTGATCCGCGGTGAAGATGATCCATGTGTTCTCGCGCAGGCCTTGCTGCTCGAGAGCCGCCAGAATGCGGCCAATCTGGGCATCCATGTGGGTGATGATCGCGTAGTATTCGCGACGATGAACCTTGATGGCATATTCTGTCCGAGGATACACGCAGAGGGCTTCATCACGCAGGCCCGGATTGAGTCCGGATGTCAAGAACGGGTATTTGGGTTGAAAGGGTTCGGGTAATTCGATCGATGATAAGGGATACTTCCCCAGATACTCGGGCGGGCTTTGTCGGGGATCGTGGGGCGCATTGAAGGCTAGGTACATGAAAAAGGGTTTCGCATGACCGGTTGCCTTTTTCTTCCCTTCGGCTTGAAGGTAGGTGATGGCGTCGTCGGCCAAGACTTCCGACCAGTGTTTCCCTCCCTCCCAGAAACCGCCGAATCTTGGATCGGTCGGATCCCAGAGGTCGGGCTGTCCTGCAACCGGGCGATGATAACCAATGGGGTTTTTTTTGTTGCCGCGACGATCGTTCGGCATCCCGGGACGGACATGGGTGACGTGATCGAAGAGTTTGTGGGGGTCGACGCTGACATGCCATTTTCCAGTGAAATAGGTCTCGTAACCCAACCGGCTCATGCGGCGCCCCCAGTAGCCGTCGTAGAATGGTTCCTGTTGGGCCGGACTCTGTTTCTTGATCTGGTTGATTCGTTGCTGAATGGCGTGGGCGTGCCAAAGGGTTTTTCCGGTGTTGAGCATGGCTCGGGAGGCAACGCAGACCGCCCCCGACCAGGACCCCATGTTAAAGCATTGAGTAAATTGGGTTCCCTGACTTGCCAGGCGATCGAGATTCGGAGTGAGGACGGCCGGATCATCGTGGGGGCCGAGCGTGTCGTAGGCCTGATCATCCGCGAAAATGAAGAGAATATTGGGGGGCGAATCGGCCGCTCGGAGGGAGGCCGCCGCGAGCAAGGTCAAGAGGCCGAGCGTCAAGACAGGACTGAAGGGGCGTTTCCGACTAAGCATGGACGGAGCCTAGGGGATCAGGAAAGGATTGGCACTGCCAATCTTTGATGAATTCAGCCTCCCGGCTCTTCCGGCGATCTGATCAGATCAGGCCTTCGAAGCAATCGTCGTTTCCGAGAGGGCGGCCGGAGGCGATGGATAATTCCTTGAGTCACCCATGAGGTCGAGTAGCCTATCGGCGGTGTTCCTGAAAGCGCAGACCCAAAAGCGATTGAGGCCAACCGTGTTGGCGTTTGCCTTGGCGTGTTACCATGGGCTCGCCGCCCTGGAGGCGGCCGATGCGGTTTCCTTTAACCGCCAAGTGAGGCCGCTTTTATCAGATCGCTGTTTCCATTGCCACGGGCCCGATGAGGCGAGTCGGAAGGGGAAGCTCCGGCTTGATGTTCGAGCGGACGCTGTGCGGGAGGTGATTGTGCCGGGGGCATCGGCGTCGAGCGAGTTGGTCGCCCGGATCACTTCCTCGAGGGAGGAGGACAGAATGCCTCCTTCCGATTCAGGGGTGAAGGCATTATCCGAGGAGGAGATTCTTCTCTTGAGGCGATGGGTGGACGAGGGAGCGGTTTTTGAACGGCACTGGGCCTTCCAACCCATTCGGCGCCCCGCCTTGCCTTCGGTGACGGATGAACGGTGGGTCCGCAATCCGATCGACCGATTCGTGCTTGCACGGCTTGAGCAAGGGCAACGGGGTCCCAATCACGAGGCGTCTCCCCGCGCGCTGCTGCGACGCCTTTCCCTTGATCTGGTGGGCCTGCCCCCGAACCGACAGCAGTTGGCGGGATTTGAGCGAGCGCTCTCAAGCGATTCGGAGCGAGCCTATTCACAGCAGGTGGACGGATTATTGGCGTCGAAGCGCTACGGAGAGAGAATGGCGATGGTGTGGCTCGATGCCGCACGATACGCTGATACCGATGGATTTCAGGCCGATGCGACTCGTAGCAACTGGGCTTGGCGGGACTGGGTGATTGAAGCCTATAATCGTAATTTGCCCTTTGACCAATTCACGAGGGAACAATTCTCGGGGGATCTCCTCCCGGACGCAACGCCCGAGCAGATTCTGGCAACCTGTTTTCATCGCAATCACATGGCCAATGGGGAAGGGGGGCGTGATCCGGAAGAATCAAGAATCGATTATGTGATCGATCGCGTCAACACGATGGGAACGGTTTGGTTGGGCTTAACGCTGGGGTGTGCTCAGTGTCACAACCACAAATTCGATCCAGTCTCCCAAAAAGAGTATTATCAACTCAATGCGTTCTTCAACAGTGTCGACGAGGACGGTCGAGCCGGGGGCGGCGCGAAGCCGTTCCTGGAATACCGGTCCCCGTTTGTCGGTGCCGGTCTGCAGGAGGCTCGGCTTTGGTTGGGGGCCAAGGAATCTGAATTTGATGCCGCGACACGGACGGCTCGGCAAGCGTTTGAGGATTGGCTTCTCCGCTTGCCGGAAGCGATTGGTGAGGGTTATCGATCGTGGTCGCCTCTGAGTTTCTCCAGGATGGCGACGACCTCGGAATCTTCAATCGATCGGGGTGATGACGAGGATGTTGTCATTTCCGGAGTGAATCCGCGACATGATGATTATGTCCTGCATGCCAGATCGCCCGGAAAGCGGATCACGGGGATCCGTCTCGAGGTGCTTCCGCGGGAGTCCGGGAAGGGTTATTCGGACAGTGAGGATGGGCATGTCATTCTCACCAACGTGAAGTTTGGGGTTCAATCCCATGGTCAATCTCAGTTCGAGGAAATCGATGTCCGTGGTGCCCGGGCTGATTACGAGAATGAAAAGAAAGGCGCCCGAGACTACGGTCAGTTTCGCGACGTCCTGGATGATGATCCGCGAACGGGGTGGACGACCAATGGCTCCGACGTGACCCAGCCTCGCGTGGGAGTCTTCGAGTTTGTCGAACCGGTGACCCTTGACGCCGCGGAGGAATTGGTCGTGGAACTTCGGCATCGCTCGCTCAAAGGGTTCGGCAGCATTCGGCGGTTGCGACTCTCGGCAACGTCGGAAGCCGGGCCGGCGGTCAGGGAGGTGGGCGTGACGCCCCGAGAAGCGTGGGCGTCAACGAAGTCGCAAGGCCTTCCCTCAGCCTTGCGGGATCGTCTTTGGGATGAGTTTGTCGAGGACCAGGGAGAATATCAACGGAGTCGAAGCGCCCGGGATGCTGCCGTGGACCGGGTGGAATCCTACGTCAAGGCGAACCAGGTCCAGAAAGTGATGGTCTTGGGGGAACGCGAACGTGCCCGTGAAACCCACGTGTTGCTTCGGGGTGTCTGGGACCAAAAAGGCGATTCGGTGGAACCAGGCTTCTTGTCACTGCTCGGGAAGGACTCTGGGGGCAAGAAACTGACCCGTCGAGAGTTGGCGGATTGGTTGATGGATCCCGAAAACCCGTTGACGGCGCGGGTGACGGTGAATCGCTATTGGCAAATGTACTTTGGCCACGGGTTGGTCCGTACTCCGGAGGACTTCGGTCGCCAAGGGAACCCTCCCACTCATCCGCAGTTGCTGGATTGGTTGGCCGCCGAATTCATTGAGAGCGGCTGGGATATCAAGCAATTGCAGCGTCTGATGGTGACCAGTGCGACCTACCGACAGAGTTCGGACGCGAGTGCGTCCATGATCCAGGAGGATCCGGAGAACCGGCTCCTGGCCCGGGCCACCCGATTCCGGATGCCCAGTTGGATGATCCGGGATGCGGCGTTGTCGACGTCGGGCCTTCTCGTACATCGCTTGGGGGGGCCTCCGGTCTATCCCCACCAACCGCCGGGGCTTTGGGCGGATTCGACGATGGGGCGCTTTCATTACCGAGCGTCCGTTGGTCAGGACCTCTATCGACGAAGCCTCTACGGGTTTTGGCGACGCAGTGTGGGGCCGGCGCTCATGTTTGACGCTTCGAAGCGGCGGGTTTGCCAGGTTCGAGTGACTCGGACGAGCACGCCATTGCAGGCGCTGACCTTGATGAATGACCGAACCTTCATCGAAGCGGGTTGTCATATGGCTCTTTCTGACCAGAGGGGAGGGAAGCCATCCATTCCAAGCCTCTTTGAGGCGGTGCTTTCTCGACGGGCGACCGAATTGGAGTTGACTGAATTAAATGCTCAATTCGACGAGGCATTGAGCTATTATCAACGACATCCTGAAGCAGGTCATGCCTTGCTCTCGGGGCAACCGTTGTCCTCCCGAGTGGAGCTCACGCCTGGCCGGGCGGCGCTCGCAATCATCGGGATGACCCTGTTAAACTTGGACGAGGCGATTACCCGCCAATAGGAGCGCTTGACATGGCGAGCAACCTCTATCGAACTCATTCGATTCCCGAATCACTGCTTCGGGTGACGCGTCGGAATTTCCTGAAGTCGTCGGCCGGATTCAGCTTGGGGGCGATCGCGCTTAACCAATTGCTGCACGGAGGGGCGTCGAGTCCAGGAGAGGGGAGGGGGCATCATTTTGCGGCCCGGGCCAAGCGGGTGATCTACCTCACCCAATCCGGCGGTCCTTCGCAGATTGAATTGTTTGACCACAAACCCAATTTGAAAAAATGGGAAGGGACGAAGATTCCCGACTCGGTGCGTCAGGGACAACGCCTAACCCTGATGACCGCGGGATCGGAGACCTTGGTGATGGCGGCCCGGGCGCGGTTCTTTCCGCGAGGCCAGTGTGGCATGATGCTGGGGGAGTGGCTGCCCCATATCGGTTCGGTGGCGGACGAGCTATGCCTGATCAAATCCCTCTACACCGAACAGATCAATCATGCCCCGGCGATGACCTTCATGTTAACCGGACACCAGCTTCCCGGTCGGCCCAGCATGGGAGCGTGGGCCAGCTACGGCCTGGGAAGTGAGAATCGGGATCTTCCAGATTACATTGTTCTTGTTTCCAAAATGGAGCGGCCTAGCGATCAACCCTTGTATGAGTATTACTGGGGTTCGGGGTTCTTGCCCTCCAAATACCAGGGCGTCAAATTGAGGTCGGGGAAGGATCCTGTGCTCTATCTGAATGATCCACCTGGATTACCCCGGCGACTTCGGCAGGGGATGGTGCAAACCTTGGGGCGCCTCAACCGCGAGCGCCTCCGAGGGGCCGGGGATCCCGAGATCGAGACACGAATCCGACAGTACGAGATGGCCTACCGGATGCAGACCTCGGTCCCGGAACTAACGGACCTTTCGGATGAGCCGGAGTCGACATTTGAACAATACGGTGCCGATTCCCGCCGCCCGGGTTCTTATGCCGCCAATTGCATTTTGGCACGGAGATTGGCTGAACGGGGGGTGCGGTTTATTCAGTTGTTTCATCCCGATTGGGACCATCATCGAAAGCTCACCGCCTGGTGTCCCGCGAGGTGCCGGGATACGGACCAGGCGTCGGCGGCGTTGATTCGGGATCTCAAGCAACGAGGTCTCCTGGATGAGACGCTGGTGATTTGGGGAGGTGAGTTCGGGCGAACGACCATGGCCCAGGGGGATCTCAATAGTCCGGAAAGCGGCCGGGATCACCACCCCCGTTGCTTCTCCATGTTCCTGGCGGGAGGGGGGGTTCGAGGCGGAATGTCTCATGGAACGACGGATGAGTTTAGTTACAACACGGCGGAGAATCCCGTTCACGTGCACGATCTTCAGGCGACGGTCTTGAAACAGCTGGGGATAGATCATCGCCGCCTAACCTACCGCCATCAGGGGTTGGATTTTCGGCTCACCGGCGTGGAGGAACACCATCCGATCGATTCGATTCTAGCCTAGTCGGCAGAACGCTTCCGTTCCCCTGAGAACAAAGGAAGGGTTTTCCTTTTCACGAAGAAAAAACTTCTGCGAATCGGCTTTGACGGAAGATTTTCCAGTCGGTAGGACTTCTGGCGACGCGGTTATGAAACTTGAAACACAATGTTTGCACGCGGGATACCAACCTGATCCCACCACGAATGCCAGAGCCAATCCGATCTATCGGACGAGTTCATTCGTATTTAATGACACGGCGCACGCCGCCCGGCTTTTTGCGCTTGAGGAGCTTGGGAATATTTACACGCGGCTGATGAATCCCACCACGGATGTCCTCGAACAGCGCGTGGCTGCGTTGGAGGGAGGAGCGGCCGGGCTCGGACTGGCGTCGGGGACGGCCGCCGTGTTTTACTCGATCATCAATATTTGTGAGCAGGGTGATGAAATTGTCTCCGCCAATAATCTCTACGGCGGGACCTATACCCAATTCAATGACATCCTTCCAAAGTTCGGAATCAAGACGCGGTTTGTCGATCCGAATGATCCCCAGAACTTTGCCCGGGCGATCAACGACCGAACCAAGGCCCTCTTCTGTGAAACGGTGAGCAATCCAGGCCTGGATGTGGCTGATTTGGAGGCCATTGCGGAAACGGCGCATGAGCACGGGATCCCGCTGATTGTGGACAGTACCTTCTCCACGCCGGTCCTGACGCGGCCGATTGAGTTCGGTGCGGACATTGTGGTGCATTCGCTCACCAAGTGGCTTGGGGGGCATGGCAACGGAATTGGCGGTGTGGTCATCGATTCAGGGGGGTTTAATTGGAAGTCGGAGAAATTCCCGCTCTATGACCAGCCTGATGAAAGTTATCATGGCCTTCGATGGGCCCATGATCTTCCCGAGCCCTTGGCGCCGCTGGCCTTCATCCTGAGAATGCGCACCGTGCCGCTTCGGAATCTGGGCGCCTGTCTCTCGCCCGATAATTCCTGGACCTTTCTCCAAGGGATCGAGACGCTGCCTCTCCGAATGGAACGTCATTGTGAAAACGCGCTGGCGGTGGCCCGCCATCTCAAATCGCACGCGGCGGTTGAGTGGGTCCGCTATCCGGGGCTGGACGATGATCCGGGGTATGCATTGTCCCAAAAATACTTGAAAGGGAAAGGGGGTGCCATGGTGGTGTTCGGGATCAAAGGTGGGATCGACGCGGGCAAGGGGTTTATCGAAGGACTCAAAGTCTTCTCGCATCTTGCCAATGTCGGGGATGCCAAGAGTTTGGCAATCCACCCAGCGACGACCACTCATTCGCAGTTGACGCCCGATCAACAGGCAGCGGGTGGCATCCGTCCGGAACTCATTCGCTTGTCGGTCGGCATCGAGCACATTGATGATCTCCGGGCTGACCTCGACGCGGCGCTAAAGGGATAAATGGAGTGCAAGGAGATTGCCCGCGGTGCTGTTGCCGAATGATCACATGGCCCGGGTGACCACCCAGTTTTTTGATCATCCTCATCCCTTCACCTTACGGGGGGGCGACGTGCTTCCGGGATTCCGTCTCGCCTATGAGACGCATGGAACCTTGAATGCCCAAGGGACCAATGCGGTGCTCCTTTTTCATGCCTTGACCGGAAGCCATCACGTGGCCGGCTATACAGATTCCGTCGAAGGGGCTGAGGGCCTTTGGAATGAGGAGTGTCGGGTGGGGTGGTGGGATGAGTTTGTCGGCCCAGGCCTCGCCTTGGATACGAATCGCTTTTTTGTGATTTGCGCCAATTACATTGGAGGGTGTTACGGGTCGACGGGACCGGCGACCCTGAATCCCGAGACAGGGGTGCCTTGGGGGAGACGATTTCCGAGGATTAAAATCGCCGACATCGTGGAAACCCAGGCGCTTCTGCTGGATCATCTTGGGATTGAAACGCTTCATGCGGCCGTTGGGAATTCTGTGGGCGGCTTGCTCTCGCTCACGCTTGCCATCCTTTATCCGGATCGGGTGAAGACGGTCGTGCCGGTGGCTAGTTCGGTGCGGACAACTGCGTTGCAACGAATCACCACGCTGGAGCAGATTTACGCGATCGAGAACGATCCGAACTTCCGGGGAGGGGATTATTACGACGGGCCGAAACCCGATGCGGGATTGGCCCTTGCCCGAATGATCAGCCACAAAACATTCATTTCCCTTCGGACCCTGGAAGCGAGGGCCTCGGATGAACTGAGACTGCCTGAAGACCACTTCAGTTGGTATCGGATCGAGCATCCCGTGGAGTCCTACATGCTTCACCAGGGACGAAAGTTCGTCCAACGCTTTGATGCCAATACCTATCTCAGGATTCTCGAAGCTTGGCAGCGGTGGGATCTTCTCTCGGAGACGGGGGTGTCGAGTCTCGAGACGGCGCTTACTCGCTGCCAACACCAGAACTACCTGGTCTTCAGTATCAGTACCGATGTCTGTTTTTATCCAGAGCAGCAGGCCCGTCTGGTCGACGTGCTGAAAGGCGCTGGACTCAACTGCATCCACATCACGGTCCATTCGGACAAGGGACACGATTCGTTTCTGCTGGAGCCCGAACTCTTCACGCCGCACCTCTCCTACATGTTGGGCGTGGGGATGGGTGGGGGTTGAGCGGGCGGGGCTCAGTTCCTCAAGCCGATGCAGTAGAGCACTTCGTGCCGGTTTTCGTTCTGATCGTCAAGGTGGGCGACCCGAAGGTAAATGCGGTCTCCACAGATGACCGGGGACGAATACACTTCACTGCCGAGTTGGTTCACACCGACGATTTCAAAGGTGTCCGGTTCGGCACGGTAGACGTAGGTTTTTCCCCGGATGTTGGTGGCGTAGATATGGTTTCCAGCCATGACCGGGCTGGAGAAAAAATCGCCACCCAGACGCTCCTTCCAGATTTCCTTCCCAGTGGCGGCCTCCCAGCAGATGGCAAAGCCGGCGTCCGCGACGGCGAAGGCGTGTTGCCTCGAGACAATCATCGAGGGAACATAGACCCGGGTCGAATTTTGCCAGGCCACTTGTCCCGATCCATCCGCTTCGACCGCAACCGTGTGGTTTTTCGGATAGCCGCCGCTGGTGAAGACCCGATGGCCGTCGGTGACCATTGTCACCACACATTCCGTCGTCGAACCGGGGATTTCCCAGAGCACCTCGCCGGTTTTGGGATTCAGGCTGGTCACCCGATCGCAGCCCGACAAGAGAAGCTGATCGCGTCCCTTAATGTGAAAGACCACCGGTGACACGTAATTGGGCTCCTCAGGCCGGGCCCGTCGCCAGACCAGGTCTCCCGTCGCCCGTTGGAGCGCCGCCACGGCTCCCCCCCCTTTGTTGTCCGAGCAGACGATGACCAGGTTTTGATAGAGAAAGGGCGAGGCGCCATAGCCTTGGTGGGTGACGAACTTAGAGATGGCTTGTTGCCAGATCAATTCGCCCTGAAGACTCAAGGCGTAGGTATGGACGGACCCATGATGGAGCAAGTTGACGTAGAGTCGTTCGCCGTCGCTGGCGATGCTTGGCGAGGCGTGCGACTTGCGCTGGTGACCGTCGCGGTCGAAGCCGCCTTGGTTTAATTGGGTCGTCCATCGAATTTCTCCGGTGCGACGATCCAGGCAGAGGACGCTTTGTGTTTCATTCTCCTCGTCTGCGGTGGGCAGGTAAATCGATTCTCCGACCACCGTCGGCGAGGCGTGGCCCCGTCCCGGAAGGGGAGTCTTCCAGATGATATTCTGGGTCGGGGACCACTCTGAGGGGAGCCTTTGCCCGTCGGCAGCGATTCCGTTGTGGCTCGGGCCCCGCCAACCCGGCCAATCCGTTGCGGTCAGCTTGGAGAAGGTGCCGGCTTGGATTGCTGTCGAGGTGGTCAAAAGGATCCAAAGCGTGGCGCAGCTCATGGGACTCATCCACCGAGCTTAGATTGGGCTTCGGGCTGGGGCAACTCAGGAGATGACTGATCACTCTGGGACTCGGGGCGGGGCGCATCTCCTTGAGAGGGCGTTTCGAACCACTCCTTGGGGATCCAGCCCCCGATGGCTCGGGTGGGGATGGGAATATGGTGGGGGGTTGTCCAGGCGGCGAATCCATATTTCGGGGCGGGGCGGGCCAGATCAGAGCGGGAGAATTTAAGGAGGGCCGGCGCGGTTTGACCCATTGGCAATCTGGCCTCCTTCAGCGAAAGGGTCACAAAGTTTTGACGAAGTTGGCGTCCCGCGTTTTCCCCTCGCTTCACGTGAGTGCTCAGATCGAACCCAAGAAGGGCGACATGGACGATTTGGTCTGAATGATGGCCACGAACGCTGAGTTTAACCTCGCCTTGATCCCATTGCGCGTGGAGTCGGGTGGCCGATGTTTTCGCCGGCGGTAGCGGCCTCCGTTGGTAATAGCCCCGCCATTCCTGACCATTGACAAAGAATCCGGGGGTATAGTAGTTCCGAAGTCCAAGGACGTCTCGGTAGCGGAGTTGGCGTGCGGTGAACGCCTTTTTGGCGAAGGGATCTCTCCATCCGAGGCGATCCCAGTAGTCAACATGGAAGACAACGGGAACGATGGCGGTCCACAAGTGGGGATGGTCGACAAATTTCCCGATCCATTCTTCTGCCGGAGGGCAACTATTGCATCCTTGAGACGTATAGAGTTCGACGAGTCGCGGGTAGCCATTGGACGTGACCGATACCGTCGAGCTTGCTTCCGCGCAACAACATGACAGAGCGAGTAGAAACAAGAGAACGTTGGGGAGATGGTTCATATTCAAATGACGTCGGAACCTATCTTTTATTCCCTCCGGCTGGCGATTCCTATTTTTTCCAATGAAAGGGATGGTGCGAGGGGACCGGAGAGTCAGGGCTTGCGTTGGCAAGCTGGCTCGGCGCAGCATGACCGGATCCAGGAG
>DEAY01000448.1 GCA_002348345.1 Verrucomicrobia bacterium UBA2970 | reverse complement strand
ACTGACGGTCTCACTTGGGGCCTCGTCGCCATCCGCCTCAGTTACCTCGGCCGGCGCCATCGACGTTTCACCGCCTTCGTCCTCGGTTACCTCACTGCTATCTTCAAGTGGTCTTTCAGGGACGGGGATGGCTTCGTCTGAATCCGCCTCTTGAGCGTCGGGTTCCTCGGTGGTCTCGGATTCCGGTTCTTCGGGTGCCGTCACTATGACAATGCCCTCCGCCTCCTTCGTCTCTTCGACCGTCTCAGGAACTTCCGGTTCAGGAGGTCCGCCGATTTGTTGCTCAAGATACTCGGCAGTAATCTTGTCAAGGGAGCTGGATGGTACCTTGGCGTTGGCGATCCCGAGGTCCTTGGCTCGAGCGATGACCTCTTTGCTCGTAATCCCCAGTTTTTTGGCTATGTCGTAAATCCTTACGGGCATCGTTACAATTCGTTTGTCGGAAGAGACCTAGGCAGGCGAGGTCGCCGCCTCTCACTCAGCGCTCTTTCAATCTCTATTGAGTTTCCTCTAACTTCAGTAAACGGCGTGTCGACTCAGCCTTTGCTGATTCCAGGATCCGGGCCGCGCTGTCACCGATTTCAGGGATCTCTTGGAGATCCCCAAGTTCAACCTGAAGCAAATCCTCCAGGGTATGAAAACCAATGTTAACCAGCGTGGTGGCCTGATCTTCCGAGATGCCGTCAATCTTTGCGAAGGCACGAACGGCTTGGGCCACTTTTTCCTCAAAACCCATTTCGGTGATCTCTTCGGCTTGGATATCTATGTTGCACCCGCAAAGCCGTGACGTCAGTCGTGCGTTCTGTCCCCGCTTGCCGATCGCCAAGGAAAGTTGATCGGGTTCGACCAGCACCCGGATTCTTCGGCCTTCTTCGTCGGGTTCAAACGCAAGCAGTTTTGCGGGGGAAAGTGCGTTGGCCACAAAGGTCCGTTGATCGTCGCTCCAGGGAATGATATCCACCTTCTCGTTGTTCAGTTCTCGAACGATATTCTTGACCCGCTGGCCGCGCAGGCCGACACAGGCCCCGACAGGATCGACCTTCGAATCGTGAGAATAAACGGCCAGTTTCGTTCGATAACCCGATTCCCGAGCGATGGATTTGATTTCGATCGTCCCATCATTGATTTCGGAGACCTCAACTTGGAAGAGTTTGATGACGAAGTTGGGATCCGATCGAGAGAGGATGATGTCTGGGCCATGGGGGCCGTACTCGACCGCCTTGACGAAGCATCGGATGCGTTCTCCAATCTGGTATTCCTCCGTCGGAACCCGTTCACGGTTGGGGAGAATTGCTTCGAATCGTCCCAGATCGAGGATGACATCGGAGCGATCAAACCGACGGACAACGCCGCTGACAATATCCCCGGTTCTGTCTTTGAATTCGGAATAAATGAGCTGTTTTTCCGCCCTTCGCAGCTGTTGCATCAGGGCCTGCTTGGCGTTCTGCGAGGCAATCCGTCCAAAATTAGCGGGAGTCACCTCGATCTCGATTTCATCGCCCAGTTCGACGTCACGCTTGCTTCTTCGGCGCGCATTGGTAAGGCTGATCTCGTCGTGTTTCGATTGAACTTCCTCGACCACGATCAACTTGGCGAACGCCTGGATATCCCCTGTTTTGGGATCAATCGAAACCCGGAGATCTCTGGCTGGGCCGATGGCCTTCTTGGCTGCCGACACCAAGGCTTCCTGCACGGCTTCCAACAGGGTTTCTTTGCTGATGCCTTTCTCGCGCTCCCAAAAATCAAGTATTGCTAATAAATCGGCATTCATAACCACTGTCTTCAAGGTGTTTGGGGAACAAAAAAGTCGGCTGATCGCCGACTTGACCCGCTGTCCAAACACAGCTTCAAGTATGTATCTTCAGAACGTAGGACCCGGGCAGAGGTGCGTCAAGCTTGATTTGAGGCATCTCACACCGTCTTAAATCACTGCTGAAAATTGGGGAAAGGGAGGAAATCAAGTGGTTCCGGAAGAGAGAAGCATTGGTTTTGCGGCTTTCTTAGAGGCTATAGAGGCAGATTTAGCGATTGCCTCATGCAGGTCGATCGGAGCTGACTCACGGCCGATTTCAGGTGGGTGCGACGGAAAAGAGAAGAACCTGCGACCAAGGTGTCAGCCCCGGCCTGGAAGCTCTGGGAGCCGGTCTCTGGATTGATTCCTCCATCCACCTCAATTCGGAATTTCAGTTGCTGGGCCTTGCGTCGGCGAGCGGCCATCTCGACCTTTGTCAGGACCTCCGGGATGAAGCTCTGCCCTCCAAATCCAGGATTGACCGTCATGATCAGGAGGAGATCGATGGCGTCCAAGTGGGGCAGCGCGGACTCAATGGAGGTGGGGGGATTGACGGCGAGACCGACGTGGACCCCGCAGGAGCGGATTTGCCAGAGAAGATCTTTGACCCGTGGGCCGAGCTCCGCGTGGACCGTGATGAGATTCGCTCCGGACTCCACGAAGGGCTGGATGAGGATTTCTGGGCGCTCGCACATCAAGTGAACGTCGACGAACAACCCCGTCAATGGACGAATGTGTCGAAGTGTATCCGGTCCAAAACTGAGGTTCGGGACGAAATGCCCGTCCATGATATCAAGGTGGATCCACTCCGCTCCCGAGCGATTGAGACGCTGAATTTCCCGATCTAATCGCGAGTAATTGGCAGCCAAGAGGCTGGGTGCGATGATCAGCGCGCTGTCGGTCAGAGCCATGAACTAAAACCGAGAAGCTTGGAATCGGACCGAAGTGCGATCATTAGGGCGTGTTTGATTCTGAGGCTTAGTCAAGCCGTGGCGGGTGCCGTTCCTTCAAACCCGGGATCAATCTCCACTTTCTTGTCGGATGCCTCGTTTGTCACCGAGGAAGTGCCGGCGGTGTCGGGCGAGGGAGGGTCGGCAGAGGGAGGCGGGGTGAACTGACCCGTTCGCACAATTTCGGCAACCTGGGCTCCATCAAGGGTTTCATGCTCAAGGAGTGACGTTGCGATGACTTCGAGTTCACTTCGTTTCTCGGTGATGATGTCGGTGGCCCGTTTGAATCCTTCGTCAATCAATCTTTTGACCTCCCGATCAATGTCCTGAGCGGTCGACTCGCTGTAATCCTTGCTGCGGATCATTTCTTTGCCGAGAAATACGTAGTCGTTGTCCTCCCCATACTGGACCATTCCAAGCTTCTCGCTCATGCCGAACTGGCAGACCATGGCTCGCGCGATGTTGGTCGCCTGTTGAATGTCACCGGCCGCTCCGGTCGAGAAATCGTGGCTGACCATCTCTTCGGCGATCCGCCCCCCCATGGTCACGGCGATCATATCCTCCATCTCCTTCTTGCCCCGATTGAGGATATCCTGTTCGGGCAGGGACATTGTCGAACCCAGTGACTGCCCCCTGGGGATGATGGTGACCTTATGGAGGGGGTGGGTGTGCTCGAGCACGACGTTGACCAAAGCGTGTCCTGCTTCATGCCACGCGGTGATCTTCTTGTCTTCATCGGACATCGCCAAACTCCGACGTTCTCGTCCCCAACGCACCTTGTCCCGGGCCTCCTCCAGCTCGGACATGGTAATCGATTTCTTGTTGGCACGGGCAGCAAGAAGGGCTGCCTCGTTCAAGAGATTTGCCAGTTCCGCTCCCGAGTAGCCGGGTGTGCCGCGTGCGAGGACGGCCAGGTCGACGTTGGGGGCCAGCTTCACATTGCGGGCATGAACCTTGAGGATCGCCTCTCGTCCTAGAATGTCGGGGAGGTTCACGGTGATTTGTCGATCGAATCGACCCGGGCGTAGGAGGGCAGGGTCGAGAACGTCAGGTCGGTTGGTAGCTGCAATGATAATGATTCCCTCCTGGGTGTCGAACCCATCCATTTCCACGAGAAGAGCGTTGAGGGTCTGTTCCCGTTCATCATTCCCTCCGCCCAGTCCGTGTCCCCGGCTTCGACCAACCGCATCGATTTCGTCGATGAAGATAAGGCAGGGCGTATTTTTGCGAGCCTGGTCAAACATATCCCGAACGCGACTCGCGCCGACCCCTACGAACATTTCGACG
>DEAY01000428.1 GCA_002348345.1 Verrucomicrobia bacterium UBA2970 | reverse complement strand
CGAAATCAAATTGGACGGCTTCACCCTCGAAGCCAATCACAACTTTGTCAATGGTCTCGTCTGGGCTCCCGACGGATGGCTCTGGGGCCGCCATGGGATTCTCGCCGAATCCCGCCCGGGAAAACCCGGCACGCCAGCCTCAAAGCGACCTCGCCTGAACTGTGGTCTTTGGCGATACCACCCGATCGAAGAAACATTTGAAGTCCTTGCCCATGGAACCACCAACCCGTGGGGACTTGACTTTGATGATCATGGGCAAGCGTTCTTCTCGAACAATGTCATCGGACACCTTTGGCACCTCGTCCCCGGCGCGCGATACGAACGAATGTTTGGCAATGACTACAATCCTTACTCATTCGACCTGCTCCAAGCCTGTTCCGACCATCTTCACTGGACTGGATCGAATTGGCGTGAAGCCCGAGGCGGCCAGGCTCACGATGCTCAGGGTGGCGGACATTCCCACTCCGGAGGCATGATCTATCTCGCTGAAAACTGGCCAACCAACTACCGCGGCGCTTTCTTCCTCAACAATATTCATGGGAATCGCATGATGATGGATCGATTGGAACGTCACCAATCCGGCTACGTGGCCCGCTGCGGAGGGACCTTTCTCTCGGCGGAAGACCGATGGTTTCGAGGAATCACCATCAAGTATGGACCCGATGGTGGTGTCTTTGTCACGGACTGGAATGACCTCGGCGAATGCCACGACAATGATGGGGCTTACCGGTCGAGTGGACGAATCTACAAAATCGTTTATGGGGACTCTCCCCAACTGCCCCCCTTTGATCTTGCGAGCGATCCCGACCTGGAATTGGCCCGCAATCTCTTGCACGAGAATGAATGGTACGTTCGCCAAAGCCGAAGGCTGCTTCAAGAGCGGGCCCTGGATCGAGGCATCGCCCCCGCCGCTCTGTCCTTTCTCAGAGCCACCCTCCAGTCCCATCCCCGGATTCCTCGCCAACTTCGAGCCCTGTGGGCCCTGTGGGTCATCGACGAACTCACCCAGAATGATCTGCAATCCCTCCTTTTTCACCCGAATGAACATCTGCGCCATTGGGCGATCCGACTCTTGTCGGACCGGCGAAACATTTCGTCATCGACCCTTGCTTTGCTCACCCGATTCGCCGCCCAAGAGGAATCGTCCCTCGTTCGCCTCGCCTACGCGGCGGCCCTCCAGACCCTTCCCACGGATCAGCGATCGGGACTTGCCCAATCGCTGATTGGGCATGCCGACGATGGCGACGATCAGAATCTCCCGATGATGATTTGGTATGGCATTGAGCCCACCATTGCCGCCCAGCCGGAATCAGGCATCCGTCTGCTGAAAGCGTGCCGAATCCCGAAACTTCGACAAAACATCGCTCGCCGAATCGCAAGCGCTGGGCTCAGACGGACACCCTAGGCCATTGTGGAAGCAATCTTTCCCACCTGGGCCTACGGCGTCGTCTGCCTCGCCTCCGCCCTCATCAGCGCGCTTTCAGCGCCATTCTGGATTCGCAGCGCCCAGCGACTCGGGCTGATTGATCATCCCGGTGCTCGCAAAATCCACGCCCGACCGATGCCTCTGGTGGGCGGATTGATCGTGGCCACCGGCCTGCTCATCCCGATGCTGGGTGCCCTCGCTCTGGTCAAACTCGCCCTCCTCGACGCTCCCCTCCTGGAGCTCTCGTCCTATGGACTCAATCAACGCACGCTTCAGTTGGCCGGCCTCTTTGCCGGGGCCCTGGCCATGTTGGGCCTCGGGATCGTCGACGATCGCAGTGCGCTCTCGGCGAGGCCAAAGTTGGTGGCTCAATTCCTGATCGCCCTCCTTGTCACCTCGACAGGGACCCGAGTGACACTCTTCATCCCCAACCCGTTAGTGAGCTATCTCATTACGATTCTTTGGTTTCTCACGCTTATCAATGCTTTCAATTTTACCGATAACATGAACGGACTCTGCACCGGATTGGCGGCGATCAGCGCCCTCACCTTTGCTGTTCATGCCGCGCTTCCATCGCACTACCTTGTTGCCACGATCGGTTTTCTGGTGGCCGGAGCTCTCCTGGGCTACCTTCCCTTCAACTATCCCAATGCGAAGACCTTTCTCGGGGATTCGGGAAGTCATCTCGTGGGATACCTGATTGCCGCGATCGCTGTCCTCCCCCATTTCCACCACCCCGAACAACCCAACAAGTGGGGTGTGATCTCACCCCTTCTGATCCTCGGTCTCGTGTGGATTGATTTTGCCTGGGTAATTCTGTATCGCCTCTGGCACCGGTGCCCCATCTATATTGGAGACACCAACCACCTGTCACACCAATTGGTCCGAAGGGGATTCTCACCGCCGGCTGCCGTGGCTGCACTCTGGCTCACCCACGCCACCTTGTGCCTGAGCTCTTTTCTTCTCACCAGGTCTCCCTAGCCAGAAAACAACCTCCAATCATGAAGAGAGACTGGCGGGGTTGACGCCATCCGGCTTCAGGTTTGGCTCTGACGGGCAAGTTCCTTGTTGCTCCGCATGTCAAAGATCCGAAACTCCTCGGCATGAAAATCGTTATCGGCTCGGAATGACAGTTTGCCAAAATATTGCTTTTCCAAATTGATGATAAACTCCTCATCCTCGTGCTTGAGCCGTTTGAAAATCGTTGGGCTCACGACAATCATCAGTTGGTAATCCGAATCATCACGTTCTCGACGTTTCAGGATTTCTCCCACCTTTCTCTGGATCTCAACACTCATCGTGAGGGGACTCTTGATGTGTCCCTTGCCGCAACAGTAGGGACAATCATCATAAACCGCGTCCTTCATACTCTCGGAATGTCGTTGTCGAGTCATCTCCATCAAACCCAATTGGGAAATGGGAAGCACATGGGTCTTGGCCTTGTCCCGCCGGAGACAATCTTTGACTTTCTGGTAGATTGACTGCTGATCCTTTCTCGATTTCATGTCGATGAAATCAAGAATGATTAACCCTCCCATATTCCGGAGTCGCAATTGCCGGCAGATCTCCTCTGCGGCCTCGAGATTCACCTTGTAGATCGTTGAATCCGCATCCTTGCCAGAGCTCTTGTGTCGACCGGTGTTTACGTCAATCGCCACCAATGCCTCGGTTTCATCAATTACGATGTAGCCTCCACTCTTCAAATGTACCTGCCGAGAGAACGCACTCTCGATCTGACGAGAGACTCCGAATCGGTCAAAAACGGGTTGGGACTCCCGATAGAACTTCACCTTACGAGCCGATCGCTCTGAAATCCGAGCGATCTTCGATCGAATGCGATCATATTCCGCCGACGTGTCGACAACAACTCTCTCGACATCCTCGGTGAGAAAATCGCGCACGGTTCGCTCCACCAGATCGGGCTCCTGGAAGACACATTTCGGAGATGGCTCCGAATTAATGGCCTCTCGGATCCGCTCCCATTCCTCCAGGAGAATGGCAAGGTCACGAACGAAATAGCGCGCCTTCTGACCTTGTCCCGCCGTGCGAATAATCACGCCCATGCCCTCGGGCATCGTCAGATTCCTTACAATCTGTTTCAATCGCTTACGTTCCTCCGGCGATTCGATCTTCCGAGAGACACCGCTTTGATCCGACGTTGGCAAGAGAACGAGATACCGTCCCGGAATCGCGAGATTGGTGGTGACCCGAGGTCCTTTGGTGCCAATAGGACCCTTGGTCACCTGGATCACAATGTCGGTCCCCGCAGGATAAAGCCGTGGAATATCCTTATGAGTGATCTTGGGCTTTTGCCGCTTCTTGGGGCCGCGTTCCACCAGCTCAACGCCGCTATCGAAACTGTTGGGAACGATGTCCCAGTAATGAAGGAACGCATTCTTATCAAATCCGATATCGACAAACGCAGCCTTCAATCCATCCTCCAAGTTCTTCACACGGCCCTTGTAGATGCTCCCTACCTGACGATCATCATTGGTTCGTTCGACGTTAAAATCCTCCAATCGACCTTCCACGAGAATCGCCACCCGGGTTTCCAATGATTCCGAGTTAATCACCAATTCTTTGTGGGAACGCTGAATCGGATGAATCATCCGCTTGACCTTGGTGATGACGTTGTCCGCAGCGACACGGAGCGAATTCACAATCCCCTTAGGCTTTTCATCCGGGACGGGGACGGGTTCAAAGGGTCCGCTCTTCTCGGCTTTGGGCCGCCGATTCCTTCGCGATCGATTCCCTCGCTCACCTTCCGACTTGCCCTCCACCTTTTGACGAATCTCGGAATCCGAGGTTTCCGGAGGCACTCCGGCCGCAATGTTTTCAGAGCGCTGGATTTCACGCGCATGGCGACTCTGATCAAAGACGGGCTCGTCCTCGGCTTCCTTCGCACCAATGGCGACCGCCCGCGCTTTTGCCGCCGCCTTATCGGTCTTTCGGTTCCGCTTGTTCAATCCACCGTCGGGACGGAAGCGCATTCCCCCCCGGCGTCTGTTGGAAGATTTTCTCTCACTCATACTGTTTTCCCTTAATAACTCCTGCGATGCAGATAAATGTTTTCTAGAAGCCCGACCGAGAGGAGGAAGCAAATCACCGCCGACCCTCCGTCACTCAGGAGGGGCAACGGCAGTCCCGTCACGGGCATAATTCTGATATTCATGCCGATATTAATGAACACGTGGCTGAACCAAAGGGTGACCACGCCCACCGCCAATGTTTTTCCTAATCGATCCCGCGCCAGACTCGCCACCCGTAGGCCGCTAAAAATCAACAGCCCATACAGCGCCAACACCACCAGACTCCCCATGAATCCTTTCTCCTCGGCAATGACAGAGAATATGAAATCGTTGTGCGCCACCCCCCGGGGCAAATATCCGAGCGAGTTCTGGGTCCCCTGAAGCCAGCCCTTCCCGGTGAGTCCGCCAGACCCCACAGAGATCAGGGCCTGGTCGATGTTGTAGGAAAACTTTTCCTCCTCTAGCTCCGCCTCCCGTTGGGCCTGAGGCGAGTCATCCGTCGGCGGAAAAGAAAGACCAAAGTAGACTCTCAACCGATTCTTTTGATACTCCTCCAACTCAATGAGTTGAAAACTCTCCGGCGCGAAGAGGACATCCGCAACCGCAAGCCCGACCACGACAACGCCACATGCAATCACCCGAAAGAGATAAGACCATGGGATTCCGGCCACGAACATCATGGCGAATCCGATTGGCAACAGGACGACCGCGGAACCCAAATCCGGCTCGATCAAGATCAGCAGAAATGGCACCAGTATCATTCCCAGGGCCTTCACAAAAATCATCGGCATTCGGAGCTCGTCGGGAGGGCGACTGAGGAAGTTTGCCAACACACAAATCACTGCGATTTTTGCCAATTCAGACGGCTGAAAATTGAAGAAGCCCAGGGGAACCCAACGACGAACACCGGCGACGGGCTCGAACAAAAACACCAAACCAAGCAACCCAATCGCCACCCAGTACAACACAAGAGACCATCGGGCGATCACCTTATAGTCCACCAAGCAGGCACTCACCGCCAACACCATCCCGAGCATTCCCGCCAGGAGTTGACGAACAAAACGCTCATGATACCAGGGCTGACTATTGTCAATCATCCGCCCGGAAGTGGCGCTGTAGATAAAGGCCGCCCCCAACATCAAGAGTCCCAGCACGGCCAGCACCAGGCCCCATTCGATGCGGAATGGAAGCTGACTCTTGTGACTAGTCATAAGCTTCCACAATTCTTGCCAAGCGATCTTCCACCTGCGAGCGCTCCGATCGGCCTGGAAGACCCTTGATCGTTTCGTAGATCCTTCGTGCGATGGGGGCACAACTCGTGCCCCCCGAAATTCCATCCACCACCAGCACAACCACCGCATACTTGGGGTCCTCCACCGGAGCAAAGGAGGCAAACCAGGTATCCTTGATTCTTCGGCCATCGATCCGTTTGCTCGTCTCGGCCGAGCCCGTCTTGCCGCCGATATTAAGACCCTCCACCCGTGCCAAGTAGCCCGTCCCTTCCCGGCCAGC
>DEAY01000308.1 GCA_002348345.1 Verrucomicrobia bacterium UBA2970 | reverse complement strand
TCACCATCACCGATGTGGGAGAGGACCAACTGAGAGCGGCCGGGGTGGCTTTGGACTACAACGAAGTCACCATCACTCGCCGCGTCTTCCGGGATGGAGGCAGCGAGTACTACATCAACAAGACCGCAAGCCGACTTCGGGATATTCAGCAGCTCTTCATGGGCACGGGGGTGGGGCGTTCAAGCTATAGCATCATGGCCCAGGGGAATATCACCCAGATTCTTTCCAGTAAGCCCGAGGACCGACGGATCATCTTTGAAGAAGCGGCCGGAATCACCAAGTTCAAATCACAAAAACGGGAAGCCCTCCGAAAGCTCGACTATACCGAACAAAACCTGCTCCGGGTCGAGGACCTGATCAAGGAGGTCAAGCGGCAAATCGGATCCCTCCAACGTCAGGCCGGCAAAGCGCGACGCTACCAGCAATTCCAAGAGGAACTCAAATTACTTGAGACCCAACTGGCGCGTCACGAACACGACAACCTTCAAGCAAGAATCGGAGAGCAAAAGCAGCAGGCCGACCGCCTTCGGGATCTGATGGAGTCGCGGTCCGAGAGCGTCATTCAAACCGAGGACGAGGTGCGACAACTTCGGGGAACGTTCAACGATCTGGAGCAGTCGATCTACCAGGCACAGCAAGAAGGCCTTGGCCTCAAGAACCAGATTGATCAGAACGAGAATCGCATCCAATTCCATCAAGAAAGACTCCAGGAGTTGGACGCCCAGAATGCCCGCGCCGCCGAGGAAATCTCGGAGGCCGAGCAACGACATCTCGCCGCCCAACAGGACATCGAGCGAATTCGAACGCAGCAAACGGAAGCCGAGAATAGCCTTCATACGAGGGAGAAGACCGTTTCTGAGGGTCAGGCCAAAATCGCCGAGCTGGAGCAATCGATGGGTGAGGTCCAAGAGACGCTTCGGCAAGCACAGGCAGATGCCTTTGCCACCGCCCAATCCCTTTCAAAAAGTCGCAATGAGATCAATTCGATCGATCTCCTCAAGAAGGGGAATGAGACCCGCCTGGAAAAACTTTCCTCGGAGAAGGTTCAACTCGAGGAGGAACGAGTTCAACTGGGCGACACACTGAAGCAATATGCCGAAGGGGTTGAAGCAAAACGAGAGGATGCGAACCAACAAAGGCAAAGCCTCGAAGACCGGCAAGCCCGGCTTCGAGGCGTGCAAACCCAACTAGCGGAACGCTCCCAGGAGCTCGATCAATTGCTCCGCAAGCAAGCCGAGAAACGATCCCGCTTGAACGTCCTCAAACAGCTCGATGAAAACCGCGAAGGGTTTAGTGAGGGAGCCCTGGCCGCGCTCAGTCAATCGGAGCGAGTCATCGGAACGCTCGCAGACTACATTCAAGTCTCTGACGAACACCTCGTTCCCTTGGAGGCCGCACTGGGCCACCATCTTCAGTTGGTCATCACCCAAACCGAGACAGACACGACCGGGATCATTCAGCAACTGAAGGAACTGGGTCGCGGCCGTGCCAGCATGGCCTCAATCGAACTCCTTGATGCCGCGATCGACTCGAGTTCCAAGCCTCCCTCAGAGGCACCTGAAGGAACCCGATTTGCCACCGAGTGCGTCCAATGCAAACCAGAGGTTCGCCGTCTGATCCACTCTCTCCTCGGATCCACGCTGATTGTCTCGGATCTGGAACAAGCGACCCGGATTTGGAGGTCGAGCCAGGGCAGCCTGGCCCTGGTCACCCGAGGGGGTGAACTCCTGACGCAGCACGGAACCATCACCGGAGGAGCTTCGTCCGGAGACAACAAATCCACCTCGATCCTCGGTCGCAAGAACGAGATTCGAGAACTTGAAGAGGGAATGGCGGAACTCCAGAACCGGGTGGATGCCCTCAGCCGGGAAAAGGGCGCCCTGGTCAACGAGCAGAATGTCCTCGAAACTCATCTCCAGGAAGCGCAATCCGACCTCAAGGCCACCGAGGTCGCCATCGCCACCCACGAGGGTGAGTTCGCCGCTCTGAAAAACTCCAGCACGATTCTTGATCAAAAAATCGAGGCGGTTGTCTTCGAGATTCAATCGCTGGCCGAGCAACAAAAGGAAGGCCAGGAAAAGCGGGACGAACTCGCCAGAAAACTGGCCGCGCTCGAATCTCAAGGCACCGCCTCCGAAACAAAGGTTGAACAGCTCAATGAGCAGTTGGAAACCGTGCGGACCGATCGGGATCAGTCCCACCGGGCCCTGACGGAGCAAAAGGTGGCTCTCGCCTCCGAGCAGGAAGCATTGGCCGCCTTGAACCGCCAAATTCAACCGCTGGAGGAACGGATGACCGAACTGACCCAGCTCATCGAGCAACGGCGAGGCATCACCGAGTCCGTTCGATCACGACAAGGTCAGAGTAACGCCGAGATTGCCCGCGGCCAACAGCAGGTCGAATCCCTGACTCACCAACGATCCGTCAACAATGATCGAATCAACGAACTCCTGACCCAGAAAAGTTCCCAAGAGAAGCAAATCAGCGAGCGGGAAGAATCCCTCCGACAAGAACGTCAGAATCTTGACTCCGATCAGAAACGAAAAGGCGAGCTGGATCTTGAACTGGCGCAAATGGGACTCAAGGCAGAGAACATTTGTTCCCGAATCGAAGAAAAGTATCAAACGCCACTCCTTGAAGTCCATCCAGAGACGATTCGCCTGTCCTCCAGCGGGGAAGGCCAAATCAGGGTCGAGCGAGACGACCCCGACACCCTATCCCAAGCCGGGGAAGCTACCGACTGGGAAGGAGTCGCCAAACACGTCAAGACCCTTCAGCAAAAGGTGGAAGCGATCGGGCCCGTCAATCTGGTGGCCATTGAAGAATACGAAGAAACCGAACAGCGCTTCCAGTTCTTGACCAGCCAACACGACGATCTGGTCAAAGCCAAAGACGAGCTTCACGAAGTGCTCAATCGCATCAACACCCAAACCCGGGAAATGTTTATCGAGACCTTTGGTAAGATTCAGACGAATTTTCAGAACATGTTTCAAGAGATGTTCGGCGGCGGAAACGCCGACCTTCTTCTGGCAAAAGACGAGGATGTCCTGGAGAGCGGAATCGAGATCGTCGCTCGCCCTCCGGGCAAGCGACTCCAGAGCATCAGCCTCCTTTCTGGTGGAGAGCAAACCATGACTGCGGTGGCTCTCCTGTTCTCCATCTATCAAGTGAAGCCCAGTCCGTTTTGCGTTCTCGACGAACTGGATGCCCCACTCGATGAGTCAAATATCAACCGTTTTCTCGCCGTCCTGAAACGCTTTCTCGATTTCTCCCAATTCATCATCATCACCCACAACAAGCGCACCATCGGCACCGCTGATGTGCTTTACGGGGTGACGATGCAAGAACGGGGCGTCAGCCGAATGGTCAGCGTGAAATTCCATCCCGACGACGAAAAACTGGTGGACGACATCACCCAGGACGCCGAGCCAAGGACCCGTCGAACCTCCGGGAAGCGGACCGTTCAGTCCGCCTAACCGATCCGGTGCCCGCCTGTCCCAGCGTTCCCGGCCGATTTGCATGAACGCCTTCTTCGCTTGATGTTGCATTGAAATGAAACAGCCTTGGAATCACCCCGCGCTGAATGCCTTTTGCCAATTCCCAGAGAAGGAACTTCAACTGGGGCAGATCCTGATCATCCCGCTTGAAGACGAGGAGCGATATGAAATCCGCCATGCTTCGGACCGGAACGCATCGCTGGAGGACCTTCAAAACTGCAACTCATCCGAACTTCGAGGCTGGGTTGCCACCGATGCCCTGGGACGCTTTCGTCCCCTGAAGTCGGCTCCCTCCCTCCGTCGGGGCTGGCGCCACGAATGCGACCGCGCCTCGGGCCTTTGGGAGGCACTCAGCATCATCTATCCCGGTGCCATCGGTGACTGGTTTGCCAGCCAAAGGGAGCCCTCGCCCCTCGTTTCCTTCCGAAGCTTCGTGGATCGTCAGACAGGAATGTATCGCGGCGCGGCCAAGCTTTCGCGAACCGAAGCGGAGCAACTCACCGCCGTCTGCTGCGCCGACCGGCATTGCCTCAAATCGAGATATTGGCCGATCGAGACAGAGGACCCACCCCCCAGCCCTCCGGAATCGCAACTGGTCTGCCTCGAACCTTGCCAACTGCTCCTTGAATTGGCGCGACGCCGCGCCAAAACCGCCCTTGAGCCAACCCTCACCTTCAAGCTCCCGAAAAGCGAGGCCCAATCCATCATCGAAGCCCTCAAAACCCTGGCCAAAGAGTCCTCCGCAGACCATCGCGTCGCCGATTTTTCAGATCCCCAGAACCCTCGCCGGCTCCACCTTCTACTGGATCAGCTCGAATCACAATTCCCTCGACAAACTGAGGCAAAAGGCGAATAAGGTTCTCCTGATGAGTACGATGCTACGACCTCAAAGAATGATCCCGACAGCGGCGCTCTGGGCCCTGGCTCTCACCATTTTCCTCAATCTCCCAACCACCACCACGGCAGAGGAGCTGGCCTCCAATCCTGATGAAGCGTGGAAACAGGTCGTTGAGGCCGGCAAACCGCGCCCTTATCCCGAGGCCTGGCAGACCAAGAGGCCCGAGCCCGAAGCCGTTAACGAATTCCACGCCGAAAATGGAAAGCTCACCGCCAAAGCAGCCGATTTGGCGAAGGCATTCTACACGAAATTTCCCGATCACCCCAAGGCAGCGGCGGCCAAGGAGAAGGAATTCGAGCTTCTGAAGGTGGCGGCCCAACTCGGCAACGAAGACGTCCAGGACCGCTTGACCCAGCTTGAGACGGCAGCCCTGGCGGATCCCAACACCAGCGATCGGGAGCGATTCGAACTCCAGGTCCAGGCGCTCAATCGCCGGGCCATTGCCAAGCAGTCCGAGGGGCGGGAGGCCGTCTTAGCCGAATTTGAAAAAGGCGTGCGAGAGCTCCAAAAAGCCTTCCCTGAAGAAGAAGAGATCTACCAGATGATCCTTTTCATCGCCCAAAGTTCCGAGGGGGACAAAGCAAAATCCCTCGCCGAGGAAGTGGTCAACAACGCTGGCTCAGAAGATTTGGTCAATATGGCCAAGGGAATGCTCAAGAAATTCGCCTTGGTTGGCTCGAAGCCCGATATCCGCTTCACGGCGACTGATGGACGTGAAATTGCGCTGAGCGACTACGAGGGAACGGTCGTTCTGGTCGATTTTTGGGCAACCTGGTGCGGCCCCTGTGTGGCTGAACTGCCGAACGTCAAGAAGGCTTACGCCGCCCTTCACGACGAAGGCTTCGAGATCCTGGGGATCAGCTTCGACCAGTCGAAAGTGAAACTCGATCGCTTCGTCAAAAAAGAAAAGATGACCTGGCCTCAATACTTCGATGGACAGGGTTGGGGCAATAAATTTGGGCAGGACTACGGCATCACCTCGATCCCAACCATGTGGTTAATCGACAAGAAAGGGGTGGTTCGAGACATCAATGCCCGCGCCGACCTGGAAGGAAAGGTCAAGGCCCTTCTCGCCGAGAAGTCCTAAGACGATCCGAGATCACTCGACTCTGCCATCACGCTTTCAACCTCCGGGCTTGGGCCCGGAGTTTTTTTTGACTTCACCCCTCCCCACTCCTGGGCATCATCAAGAACGGATCAGAGGAGATTGACGGGCGCTGCCCCGCCACCGGGGGAGGACATCCGCAAAAAATCGTCTCACATCAGCTCTTGAGGTAGCGATCGATCTTCCGTCGCACCAATCCGTTGTTTGCGATCAGACGAAAGCGCTGGTAGCCGTCGATCGGGCGACAGTAGAACTCTCCGCCCGCCCGCTCAATCAGCAAGCCGCCTGCGGCGATATCCCACAGCCGCACGCCACTCTCCACAAACGCATCCATGCGGCCGGCCGCAACCCAGGCCAAAGAGAGGGCGGCTGCCCCCATGATGCGCATCTTCCTCACCCGTTGAACCAGTCGATTAAAACCAGGCAGCATCAGATCCATCGATGCCTTGGTCTTAGAAAACCCGATCGCCAGCACGCACTCCTCCAATCGCCCCCGCTGACTGACGTGAATCCGTTTGCCATTGAGCCGAGCGACATCGTCTCGGGTTGCCGTCCACATCTCATCCAAGAACGGGTCATAGATCACACCGACCAACGTCTCGTAGCCCTCTGTCTGTCGGGCGGTTCGTCGTGTCGATCGTTGCTGAAGCGCAATGGAAACGCAGGCGTGAGGGATCCCATAGGTGTAGTTCACCGTACCATCGATGGGGTCCACCACCCACCGGGCATCCCCCGTCACCTCCCCCGTCTCTCCCTCCTCCCCAAGAATCGCGATCCCCGGGTGCCGTCTGAGAAGGCTCCTTTCTATGAGTTTCTGACAGCGGACATCCAACTCCAATTTGATATCGTGCTGACTCACAAAGTTCGCCCGCTTCTTCGAATGCAGCTTCTGGTTCAACAAACTCCCTGCTTCCCGGGCCGCTTCCATCGCACTCTCAAGTGCAGCCTTGATCTCACTCCGCTTCATGTCTCTGTTGATCCGGTGAACGGATGTCCCTTTTCAAAAACAACAATCAAACGATCCCCAATTCATCCACCCCTCGATTCAATCTCCCTTCCTCTTCTGAGGTAAGCCCGGGCAAGGGCTCTCGAACCGGGCCAAAATCAAAGCCCACCCGCTTCAGCAACGCCTTTCCTGAGGCGATCGGATTCGCCATGTTGAGCAAATCGACCATTGCCACCACCTTCCGTTGCAAGGATTGGGCCGATTCCAAATCCCCTTGTTCATAGGCCTTCAGCATCCGGTGGAACAAGGGAGCCAGGTAGTTGTAGGTGCTCCCAACCGCCCCATCAATGCCCAATACCTGAGCCCCCAACAACATTTCATCGCACCCGTAAAGGATGTTCAATCTCCCTTGATCCATCCCCAAGAGCGATTGAAGCTGCACCAAGTCCGTGCTGGAGAATTTCACTCCCGCAAACGTCGCGATCTCCTCCCGGGCCAGGGAAGCCACGGCAGCCGTTGACAACTGAATCCCAGTTAATCCCGGGATGTGGTAATAAAACAGTGGCAAGTCCCCCGCAGCCTCGGAAACCCGCCTCAAACTTCGGACGGCATCGGCAGGGGTGGTCGGCTTGAAATAACTGGGCAAGACCATCGCGACCCCGTCGACGCCTAGGGCGTTGGCATGCGCCGCAAGTTCGCATGCGTTGGCGAGACAATTGTCTCCCACGTGGATCACAATCGACATCTCCGTACGCTTTCCAGCCTCGACCCACGATTCGGCGATCTGCTGCCGTTCGGCCACCGTGAGCGAAGGAAACTCACCGGTCGTGCCGCAAATAAACACCCCATTGATTCCAACCGACTTCAGATATTCAGAGAACGGACCCACCTGATCGAGACACAGCGACCGATCGGACCCAAACGGCGTAAATGGGGCGGCGATCAAACCCGACAATAGTTTTTTAGTCTCATTCATCGTCTTTTCATTGGTTCCGTATCTCGCGGCAACCCGAGTCGGGTCATTCTCTCCACAAAACTCCATCGGGAACCAGGCAATTCTCAAGCACCCGAAAAAGAATCCCCCTCGCTGGTCACGAAAAGGTTTCCAACCCTCGGCCAGCCGCTTATGATCTCCCCATAGTCATGCGGCCACCATGCAACCCATTCCGATACGTCTCCAGGTTGTGGCGCCTGGGGCTTGCCTTGATGATGCTCAGCGGTCTGGCGCTCGCCGCCTCCCCCCGTCTGTCGACATCGGATCCGGCAACGGTCACGTGGCAGGGGGACATTGAGCCCCTCTTCGATCGCGAATGCGTCAAGTGCCACGGCCCCATCAAACAGAAAGGGGGGCTGGACCTCAGCCGATTTCAAAGTGCCGTGACAGGTGGCCAATCAGGTCCCGCCATCGTTCCCGGCTCCCCTGAGGCGAGCCTCGTCTATCGCTATCTCAAGAAAGATTCGGATCCCCACATGCCCCCGAAAAAACAGCTCGAAACCCGCGAGATGGCAACCATCGCCCGATGGATCGCTCATCTTAGCCTTGGCGATCCGGAAGGGGAACCCGAACCATCCCCCCCCAGCCATCCCTCCTCCGGCACCCCGAGAGAAGCATTACCTGACACGGTTTCTGGACGACCGGTTCATCAGGTGATCGATTATTTGATTCGTGAGGAATGGAACCAACGCAAGCTGGTTCCCACCAGCCTCTCTGATGACCGCACGTTTGTTCGGCGCGTCTATTTGGATCTCAACGGCCGTCCCCCAAGCGTCGAGGAAGCAAACCATTTTCTCTACTCAGGTGACTCCGCGAAACGGTCCCGGCTCATTCAAAGGCTCACCCGTAGTCCGGACTACGCGCGACACATGGCCGGGATCTTTGATCTGCTCCTCCTGGGCCGCAAAGGAACCACCGAGCAGGATCAACGGCACCAACACGGCTGGATGAGTTTTCTCAATCGCGCATTCGCGAAAAACCGACCCTGGAACGAAGTGATCTATGAGATCATTCTTGCACGACAACCCCGGGATCATCCATCCGACCCGACTGCTGGTGCCCTGTGGTTCCTCTATGAGCACAAAAACAATCATCAATCGATCGCGGAATCCATCGCTCCCATGGTCTTCGGCACCCAGATCAAATGTGCACAATGCCATGACCACCCCCTCGCCCATGAGATCAAGCAGTCGCATTACTGGGGTCTGGTCGCGGCGTTCAATCGGAGTAAAAATGTGACCACCAAGGCAGGTCTGGGAGTCGCCGAATCCGCCATCGGCGGATTCGTAAATTTCGCCAATCTCCAGCAGGAATCCCAACCCGCTAGACTCGTGTTTCTCAACGGGAAGTCCATCAAGGAAAAACGGCCTCAGCCCGGCGAGGAAGAACAGGACTCGCCGGAGGCCTACCACGTGGTCCCTCCCGAGAAGGATCAGGAACCTTCCCTGGCAGCTATCCCCCGTTTTTCCCGGCGAGAAGGGTTCGCCCAAGCGGTCACCCGGGACAATCCCCTCCTCGCAAAAGCATTCGTGAATCATGTGTGGGCGCTGCTCCTAGGGCGGGGTCTGGTTCACCCGGTCGACGAAATCAACTCGAAACATCCCGCCTCCCATCCAGAGCTGCTCGATTGGCTGGCGAATGCGTTTGTTGACAGTCAATACGATATGCGGGCCCTGATCGAAGCGATCGCCCAATGCCAGGCCTATCAACTCACTGCGGCTCCCGATGCCACTCACATTGAACACCCTGACGCCTTTGCCTATGCCTTGGAAAAACCACTCACCGCAGAGACACTGATGCGACTCTTGATTACGGCGACAGGTCACTCCCCGGAGGAATACCGGCGACACTTTCCCGAGAAAGCGAAGGGGTTGCGCGCCTCGATCACCACCCAGTTTCCCGATCTCCTTCCGGTCACCTACCAAGCCACCTTGCAGCAGGCGATGTTCCTGACCAATTCTCCGGAGATTGATCACCTCCTCACTCCCCGGGTCGGCAATGTCATCGATCGTCTTCTGCAAATCAAGGATCGCGATCAACGGATCCGCGAAACTTTTCTGGCTCTCCTCGGCCGCCATCCGGATGCCACTGAACTGGATTACATCCGTGCGTTTTTGAACGATCGAAAAGACCATCCACTCCGGGGTCAGAAACAGTTCATGTGGAGTCTCCTAGCAACGCCTGAATTCCAACTCAATCGCTGAGTTCCCATGCCTCCTCAAGATGCCTCATCCTCCATTCGATCGGGCTGCGTCGCGACCGATCACCGGATTCATCGCCGCCTCTTCCTGGAGGGCGCCGGCGCCGCGGGCCTGGCCTCGTTGTGGAGTTGGAGCGGGCTCTTCACCCATCCCCAACTGCTTCAAGCCGCCCAGCGGAAGCACAAGCACTGCATCCTTTTGTGGTTGTGCGGCGCCCCGAGCCAATTCGAAACCTGGGACCCCAAGAATGATCTTCGCACCCGCGGTCCTTTCGGAAGCATTCCCACCTCGCTTCCGGGGATTCACTTCTCCGAGCTCATGCCCCGCTGCGCACAGATCGCCCACAAGCTGGCGATCGTGAGATCGATGAAAACCGAGCCGACCGAACACTTCCAGGCCATCGACCGTCTCAATCGGGGAGATGCTCCCCGACCGCCATTCACGCGCCCGACATTGGGATCCGTCCTGGCCGAACAACTGGGTCACTTGGAGAATCCGATTCCGAATTTCGTGCTCCTCGACCCTTGTCCGGAAGGAAACGAGTTCAAATCCTTCAAGGCGGGTAACTGGGCCGGTTGGCTGGGCGCCCAGTATGGTCCGGTTCGGATTGGGGGAGAATTCAAGATTCCCAACGTCAACAAGTTGGCAGACATCACCACTGAAGATCACGAGGAACGGGAAGCCCTTCGACGTTTTCTCTCGAAGAAGTATGAAAACGAGACTCGGAGCGAAGCGGCCGCCTCTCAAAATGCCGTTTTCGAGCGCGTCAAGGGCCTCATGACGAGTGCACACCTGTTTGACTTAGAACGTTTGCCCGCCCGCGATCGCGAGCGATATGGTCAGGGCACTTTTGGCCAACACACATTGATGGCTCGCCATCTCGTGGAGAACGGCGCTCCCTTTGTCATGGTGGCCAACGGCATGCCGTGGGATTGCCACGTGTTCCATCACGAAAACTATCAGATGCTTGTTCCGGATCTTGACAATATCATCTATCAGCTCATCACCGACTTGGAGGAACGTGCCCTACTGGACGACACCTTGGTGGTGATGATGGGTGAATTTGGTCGAACGCCCTGGCTCAACGCCAGCCGTGGTCGGGATCACTATCCCAACGCCTGGAGCCTCGCCCTCGCGGGTTGTGGCATCCAGCCCGGAGTGGTCGTTGGCGCCACCGACGATCTCGGCATTGAAGTGGTCGATTCTCCCTTCGACGAAAAGAACTTATTCGCCACCATCTTTTCCGCCCTGGGGATCGATCCCCATGTTGAGTATGACCTTCCCGGATTCCCGATCTTTCATCGAGTTGAGGAAAACAGCGAACCCATCCGGGAAATACTGAGTTAGGCTTATGACGGGCACCTCCCATTCGACCGCGACAGGAGAAAAACTCACAAGCGAGGAGATCGGTTCGATCTCAACTCCCTTCGGCCTGCTCGGCGCTGCCCTGGATCATGCTCAAACCCATCTTTTCACAGCCGGCATGGATGGGCAAATCGAACAAATCGATCTGCAGTCCCAGGAGCGCACGCTCATCGGCAAACATGAAAGCTACGCGTCCAATATCATCCAGCACCCCGACCCCGGTCTGGTCGTCTCCTCAGGTTACGACGGTCTGATCATTTGGCATGACCTCCGGCAAAGGCGCCCGGTTCAAGTGGTCGAGGCCCATCGATTCTGGTCCTGGTCGTTGGCCCTTTCCCCGAACGGGCGCTCACTCGCTTCGGTGACAGGCCAATATCAATCCGGCGGTTACCGCTACGAACCCGCATCTGAAACGGAGC
>DEAY01000139.1 GCA_002348345.1 Verrucomicrobia bacterium UBA2970 | reverse complement strand
CGGGTCGGTGCCGGCATGACCCCATCGACCACTTGAAGCTCCACATCCAGGAGCTCACGGCGAAGTTGTGATTCACAAAGCTGGGGAGGGAGAAACTCAATATAGGGACAATGAGCCGTGGCGAACGCCAGGTGGGCACTGGCGGCGATTCCGATCCCCGACTTCCAGCAATGGGGCACCACCAGACGCCCCCTTTCCGCTGCGATCTGACAGACCTTCTGGGCAGCCGTGAAGCCTCCCACTCGGCCAATATCGGGTTGCAGGACATCGAGCTTGGCTCGATCCGCCAAGTCGACGAATTCAAAATGGGTATTCTGCCATTCCCCCGCGGCGATCCGGATGGGTGAGTGGTCCGCCAAGAAAGCGTGCCCTTCCAGATCATCGATATCGAGGGGAGTCTCCAAGAAGAAGAGGTCATAGGGTTCAAGCCGTTTCAACACCGACAATGCACGTTTGGTATCCGCCCATGCATAGGCGACATCCACCATCAAGGTCATCGATTCTCCGACAGCCTCCCGACAGGCGGCAACGATTTGAACAACCGCATCATCTGACGCGTCCAAACGGTTCTGACTGTAAGGCCCGTTGACGCACACCTCCAGTTTGGCCGCCTTGAACCCCGCCTCCTGGGCAGCCCGTGTCCGCTCCACCAGAACCGATTGATACTCTTCAACCGTTCGGCCGTCGGGCAAGAGCGAGGCATAGGGGGTGACCGACTCTTTCGTGGCCCCACCCAGGAGCTGGTAGATCGGCACGTTGCAGGCTTTCCCCTTGATATCCCACAAGGCCATGTCAATGGCACCCATGGCACAAATCAAGGCACCCCGCCGGCCATTCATTTTCGAACCGCTGTAAAGCTTCCGCCAGATGGCTTCCGTTTCCATGGGGTTCTCTCCAATCAACATTTCCTCCAACCCGAAGCCCATGCAGTGAGTCCCGGGCGATTGGATACAGGCTTGCGCGATGAACGGGTGAACATCCGTTTCGCCGATCCCGACAATTCCCTCGTCGGTGTGAACTTCGACCACGAGATTGTCCTGGGCCGAGGAGCAGGCATCCGGATTGACATCCTTCACCAACAAGGTGTGGCAATCGATCTTGGTAATTTTCATGGTTTGATCCCTTGGGGGCTTTTCCACGCTTTCACTTGTCGGCAGGAGGGCGGAGCAGGCCAGACAACCCTCAAACCCGCCGGTCGTCCTCAGTTCTTTCCAATCGTCAATCGACGAAAGGCCCGCATGTCCAGGTCCATCATGCCGAAGTTGGAGCTCAACCCTTTGATCCGGCCCTCCTCAACCCTGGCGGAATCCAGGGTGATCTTCCCTTCTCGTGCAAATTCACCCCCGACTTGGGTCGGTGCACTGGCTTCACTCTCTTTGAGGTCCGGGACCCCAGAAAACTCAATCTTCTTCACCGCCCGAAGCGGCATGGTCTCCTCCTCATCACCCCGATTGAGACGGATCGATTCGCCTTCGATCCCCCCCACCTGGCCCATTATTTTTTCGCCGGTTCGCAAGGTCACCAAGTCCATCTTGGCACTGCCCCGCACGGACGGCGCTTCTTCGAACTGCCCGTTCCACGGAAGAACGCGAAAGTTTGAAAACCGAATCGCCCCTTGGCCCTGATGCACCATCCGGATGCCTGAACCTTCCCCCGCAAACCCTGTCTTGTCGACCCACTGCTTCACCAATTCGCCATCAACGATCAAGGCCACGGCATCCTTCTTTTTATCCACTCGGATATCAATGTGGGCCTTCCGTTTCTTCGCAAAGGCGGGGGTTTGCACTTGGCCCAGGTATTGGAGGGGCACCTTCTGTTTGACCATCAGGACATTGGCAAAGTAACTATTCAATTGCAGGCTGTAGAAGCCTCCGAAATCGGGTTCGGTATCCTTGTTCGCCAGACTCACCGGATGCAGATAGTCGGTGTACAAGGCAAATGCGAGATTTAACGTCCCTTTCCAATTGAGGTCGAATTGAATTTGAGAGCGGTCGGGCAAATCCAAGTCCCGAGCAATCGATGCGGCCTTGGTGGCATAAAACGCTTCCTCATGATAAACCCAATTCCCACTCTGTACGCGGGCCATGGAAACATCCCCCATCGTCCAGCCTTCGACACCTTCCGGACCGGAAAAAAGCGGCTCCTCAGGCTCATCCTCAAAGACGATCCACTGCCAACGTTCCCGGGGAAACCGAAGCCGGCCGCCGTACCAGGTTTCATAAACCACTTCGAGTTCATTCCATTCGACTAGGCGCCCCACCAATTCATCCCCATTCGAAAGCCGAATCAGGCTCCGCCGCCATTCCGGGGCCTCGTCGCGAGTGGTCGCGGCCAAAGCGATCTCGGCTACGGCGTCAAAATGAAAGGCGGCGAGCGGAGACTCAATGAAGTGCCGCCAACGGACCCCCTGTTCGGAAGACATCCCCACCAACTCCCCGGCAAGTTGATCGCCATTCCTCAACTGAAGAAGATCCCCCTTGGGGGCCGCAACGCCTCCGTCCCCCATCCCCTCGGCTCCCCGAATCGAAAGCGGCCCTGCCAACAAAAGCGTCAGCACGCCCATCCAAAGAGCGCGCCCCACCGGGCCAACGGTTTGCCACTGGGGACATTGAATCGGGATCAAGGTCATGGTCCTTCCGTCTCAAAATCCCAAACATCCTCGGGATCCTCCTGGGCCGCCAAATGCTCCAGTCGATGCTTTTCCAGATTCAATTCCACCTGGCGAATGGACTCCGCATCAAAGCGAACGGGCCCAAAGGTTCGACTCATGCCTTCGACCACGGAATCCGTCCACTGGGACAGGACGAAGGAGAGACTCCCGCCGCCCGAAATCATCACCCGGATTTCATCCTCGTCAAACCGCTCGTCCTGCGATTCGGCCTGATGAAGCTGGATCTGTTTGATTCGGTCCAAAGGAATTTTCACATCGACTTGATTGCGTAAATTGAAATTTAACTTCCCCTCCTGTATGTCCCGCACCTTGCCGAGAGGTTGATCGCGATTGATCAAGAGTAGCCCGTCGGATTCCTGCTCCGCGTCGACCTCGAAGTCGGATTCAAACATGCCGTCCCATTCGGTCACCAGAATCTCGCTCAGAGAAAAGGTCGACCGACTCACCTGGGAAGAAAATGAAACCCCGTTTCCCTTGGCAACAAATCCCCTGGAATCCCTCCAGGTCCCAATCAGTTCATCGTCTGCCAGAAGGGCAAAGGCCGCCTTTTCTCGATGAGTCCGCAGATCGAATCGCGCCTTCGTCCGGCTGACAAGATTGGTCAATCGGACCTGCCCCAGGGTCATGACCCCCGCTCCTGGTTGAATTCGTTGAAAGGACACGAACTGCGGACTCAGGAAGAAGACATAGGCTCCTTTGCTGTAATCGTAGCGATCCAGCGTTTCGGCATGCATGGTCACCGTCAGTTGAAAGGTCCCCTCCCAACTGAGATCGAAGGCGAGGCTCGCCGAGTCTTCAATCCCCATGTCCCGACCGATCACGCCCCGGTCACTGACACTCAAGACTCCGTCTTGATATTGCCAACCGTTGGGATTCTTGCCCCTGACCCATTCGTTCATTGCATTGGGTCCTTCATAGAGCACCCGGTAACCATTCTGAAGAAAGGCGATACTCTGTACCTTCTCTCGCTCCGCGTGCAAGTCCCCGCCAAACCAGGTCTCCATGTGAATGGAGGTTTCATTCATCGCCTTGATCTGGCCGTATATCTCGTCGCCGTTGGTAAACCGAAACCGGCACTGAGATTGCCGATCCCCTCTCCAACGCTGTGTCGGGTTGAACCGGATCGATCCCAGCGCGGGAAAAGGAAACCGAAGCGGTTCCATCGCGTTTCGATGCTCCCAGACAAGGCCATTGCGAGGATCCAGAGAGGCCATTTGGCCATGCAACGCCGACCCATCGAACAACTTGACAAAATGGGTATGATCCGCCGCGACCAGGCCTGGCCGAACCAACAGACAATGAACCACAAACGCAGCCATTAACGTCGACCGAATCATGAGTTGAAACCCTCCGGTTCCCATCGCTCGCCTATCGCTCATAGATTGGAAGGAAGCGATAGTTCAAGGCCAATGAAAGAAGACTGGAGGCTGTACAAAACGTAGCCCCGAATTGACCATCCCAACTCCCATCTCCATTCTGAGACTTCCCTAATTCGATGATGTTGTTCTTGTTCCACTCGTTCCAGTATTTTGGACCGGCATGAAAAAAAGCCTGTGAGGCATAGTAGAGAAAATACTGGTAGTAACTGTTGCTCCGCGGCGCCCGCTGCAGATAGGTAAAGGCGTTGCGAAACGAATCGGTATCCTTCTCTTTGGCCAAGGCGAGCACCAAGGTCCCAATGGCCGTCCTGGGCCCGTTAGCGCCAGCCGCCGAAGTATAGCCATAACCACCCTCGCCCGTCTGACAGCGCTCAAAAAACTTCAATCCTTTCTGAATCGCCTCCTCAGGCACACCCAGGCCGGCATTCCGGGCCGCGAAGAGGGCAACCATTTGAGCCCCGCTGACCGTCGTGTCGGCGTCCTTGCTCTCTGGGGAATACCGCCATGCCCCCAACGGGTTTCGACTCTGGGAATCGGTAATCAGTTTAATCGCCTTGGTCAGCGCCGCGCCTAGGCGATCATCTTCAACCGCCCCGTAGGCTTCCGCCAATGCCAAGGTGGCGAATCCGTGGTTGTACATCGTCCGCCCGATGTAGCCGGTCTTGGCATTCTGGTTGTCGAGGATGAAGTTCAGGCCTCGGTTGATGGCCAAGCTGAAAGGTCCGTTGTTGGGATCGTCTCCGTGGGCCAACATCGCGACGACCGACAATCCGACGACGGCGGGTTCGGCCCCGTAGGGTCGATCGGGCCAGGTGCCGTCCTCCATCTGGTTTCGATTAAGGTAAGCCAGTCCCTTGACATAGATGCGATCGACTTCGGTCGCCGCCAGATCGACGGATTCGGAAAACAGCTCCTGGGCCTGACCGTTACCGGTCAGAATCAAAGCCATCCAGAGGAGCGGTCCCAGTCGTGTCATCGAGATGGATCCCCACCGCTGGGAGGTCGTTCTCCGGCGGTCATTGGCAAGCTGGCCTCCAAATCCTCCAGTTGGCGATAGTAGTGTTCAAAGACCCGACGAAACTCCGTCGGAAGATTATCGTTCATCCCGGCCCCTCGTGAAATGCGCCGCGCCTCCTCGGCCGCGCCCTGGGTTTCACCATCCTGCCCCTCGGCGGCTTGGTCGGTCTCTCCGCCGGCCTGGCTGCCACTACCGGACGGATTCGGCGACATCGACTGGCCTTTGGCCATCGCCGCCATCTGCATCATCATGGCCATCTGTTGAGCCATGGCCGAGGCGCTGGAACTCCGCTTTTGGGCCTGCTCGTTGAGAATATTGATCGCGTCCGTGATCGTGTTGATCGCTCCCGTCTCGGTCTCGATCGTGTCATCTCCGGTTTGGTTCTGGCTCAACAGGTCGACCACGCCTCCCATTTGGACGTGAGCTTCATCCAGGATCTGATCCAGGTCGGGAAGGGGATTCTCCAACAAGACCTCGGCGAGGCGCTCCTGGATCGACATCTGGGAACCCGTCAGCTCTCCAATCTGCTCCACATCAAATTGGGTTTCATCTCGCTTGGCATTGATCAGTCGGGTTTGAACCCGGAGTGTCAATTCGCTTTCCCGCAACCGCAGCAGCGCCATCAGGTGTTTGGTCAAATCGAGTTCATCCTCTCCGCCGCCACCGCCCCCACCGCCGCCACTCGGATCGTCGGAGGGCGGCGGTTCAAGCTGTTGAGCCCATTGATCAAATTGTGCCGCCCAAGAGGCTAGTTGCTCCGTGGCCTGCATGCTCACATTGTCGTTGATCAGGTCCCGAACCTCGAGGAGTTTGAACACGACCTCACTCTCCTTCATCCCCTGGCTCACCTCTCCGTAAGCCTCGCGCTCGGTGCGTTCGTAGAAGCGGCTGATTTCCTCCTGGATCGTCTTTGATTCCGAGCTCGCACCCGTCTGGGCCTCGGAAAGCCGCTCGTTGGCCGCTTGAAAACGGGGCGCGAGTTCATCGGGAAACAACCCGATCGTCTCCGAGGCCTGCCGCATCAAGGCATCCTCAACCTCCGTCTGTCCCGTTCCGATCGACCTCAGGCGTTGAGCCAGGGTCATGGCTTCCATCGAATCAAGATCCGTGTTGACGTCGCTCTGCATCGCCTCGAGTGCTTGCTGAATCTCCTCCTGGGTCTGCTGCGCCTGGGCCAGATTCTGAGACCGGGAAGCCGGACTCTTTTTGGCGGCATTGAGAGACTTCGACGCCTCCGCCATCTTCTGCTGCGCGAGCGACTGCATGTTGGCCATAGTTTCCGTCCATTCTTGCATCATCTCGTCACTGAACTGAGCATTCCGCATCGCCTCCCGAAGGGTCTCGAGTCCCTGCTGGGCCAATTGACTCAGCTGCGCGGCATTCATCGCCTGGTCATCGAGTGAATCCTGCAACCGCGCCTCCATCGCGGCCGGATCCAGATCTTCGTCGGCTCGCAGGGTCTCCGTGGCCGCCGTCAGTTTTTCCTGCAGACGACTGATCTCCTCCAAATTGGTGAGCAAGGCCTCGAGGCGGGACCGAATCAGTTCGGCATGTTCGGCGGAACTGACAATGTGCACGCGATAGCTGGCCGATTCCACGGCTTCCCGATCGGGGAAGTAGTCGGTGACGAACCCGCGAAACTCCACCGTCGCACCGGCAGGGACTTTGTAAAGGGAGGGACTAAAGTAAAAGGTGACATCCACTTCCGTGTCCGTCTTCCCAATCGCCCCATCATAGAACTCATCACGCAAGAGTTCCTGAGAAGGCTGGGGCCCATCGCTGGTCTCCCAGTTCAACCCGAATTCGTTGACCCCAAAATCGTCCCGTGTGACCACCCGAATCGCCAAGACTTCGGTGTCGAGGATGGCGGTATCATATCCCAATTCAGGAAGATCGATCATCGGCGACTGGTCCGCGGCATGACGGATCGTGAACGACCACGGATCCACATTGCTCAAACCCAATTCATCTTCCCAGAAAAGGGACGCCTCATAGCGGTTGGTCAGGTTGAGCGGGGCACTGATGAACTTCCCTTCTTCCACCTTCAACGCCTGCCGGGGTTGATCCTCCAAGGTCAAGGAGCATCGGCTTAAATTCCGACTCATCTCACCCCACAGCGTCACCTCACTGCCTTCCAGGACTTCCAGGACGCCCCCGGCAATTTTCAGTTCCTGATCGGGATGGCCCAGGTATTGGGGCAGATTGGCCGTGGCGCCAATCTCGACCAGCTTCGGACGAAAGACGGGCTTGATCGCCAATTCAGAACCGACATCCCCGATCGAAACCGCCAACGTGCGGGGCTCGTGCTGACTGGGGACCGACACCTTGAGGAGACCGTTGTCAACGCTCGCCTCCAAGGCCGGTTCATTTCCAAATTGAGCAACCACCGTTCTGGGTCGCCAAAACGACAAATAGTCTACCTTTGCTTTGACCTGGAAGGGTTCCCCGTGGACCACCACGCCCTCGGCCTCCAAATCGGCGATGCGCACCAAGGTATAGCGGGGGACCTCGCGATGCGGAGTGATCCATCGCGCGAAGGCATTCCTGGCGGCACCCGGGACAAGGAAGGCCAATCCCAGAAACACCAATCCCAAAGCCATCGAGACCATCGAAAGCCGCCGAGCCATCCGGGTGGCCACGGCGCCGGCAAAATCATAACCCAAGGCATCCTTCGACACTTGGGCAATGGCCGCTTCATAGAGTTCCTCCGAAAAATGAGCAGGCCGAGCTCTCTCATTCGCCAACTCCACAATGCCAAGAAGTCGATCCCCCAACTGCCGATAACGTCGTTGGACCAAAACGGCCAAAAACTTGATGCGGGGCGGAGCCAGAATCCATCGGAAGACCCACCGCAACGCGGCCAGCCCCGCCAGAGCCAGTCCGGCTACGAGAATGCCAAAGCGGACGGGGGCGAGCGTGTCCGTGAATCGGTCGGCGGCAAACACTCCCAAATAAGACAACGAGAGCGAGACGAAAATCGCCAAACCGGTTTCCCAGCTCTGGACGCGCAGCAAACGCCACCGCAGACGAGTGAATCTGACTTCAAGCTCACTGGGTAGTTTGATTTTCATCGTCTCGACGGCCCCCCTTCAGGAATCCTTGCTCCCTAGAGAAGACCCTTGGATTGAACCAGGCCCACCAAAACCCTGTCGAGCTTGGAATTCGAGCATTCCGGAGTTGATTGGCAGGCTCGGAGCCCATCAATGGCCCCTTCGCGAAAGGGTTATGCCCGCTCGTTGACGTTTTCGATATCACCTCAGCCCCGCGGTCGAAACATCCGTGCCCTTGAGTCTGCCAAGGCGTTCGATGAGAGCATAGAGAGTCATCAGAATCCCGGTGCCGAAAGGGGTCGGCGGCAGGCTCCACTGCCGAATCATGGCACGACACGGGACCCACCCATTGAAGAGTTGCACACTCTCCCCTCTGTCTCTACGCTCCACGATCTTATGACGTTAACTGAAAAGTTACTGGCCCGCGCTGCCGGGAAGGCCAGCGTGTCCGCCGGGGAAAATGTTTGGGTTAATGCCGATGTGCTGATGACGCACGACGTTTGCGGCCCCGGCACGATTGGCGTTTTCAAGCGAGAATTTGGTGAACAGGCCAAGGTCTGGGATGCCCAAAAAGTCGTGATCATTCCGGATCATTACATCTTCACAGCCGACTCCCGTTCCAACCGAAATGTCGACATTCTCCGCGACTTTGCCAAGGAGCAGGGTCTTCCTTACTTCTACGACGTGATCGATGATCCCGATGGAAAGTGGCAATTCGATTCCTCCCAAGGGACCCTGAAACGCCAATACGGAAGTCGATATGCCGGCGTCTGTCATGCCGCCCTCCCCCAGAAGGGCCATACCCGTCCGGGCGAGGTCCTGTTCGGCACCGATTCCCACACCTGCATGGCCGGTGCCTTCAATCAATTCGCCACCGGAATCGGAAACACCGATGCGGGTTTTGTGATGGGAACGGGCAAACTTCTCCTCAAAGTGCCTGAAACGATGCGCTTCCGCCTGGAGGGCCAACTTCAACCAGGGGTGATGGCAAAGGATGTGATTCTTCATATCATCGGCGAAATCGGATTCGACGGAGCCACCTACCGGGCAATGCAATTCGACGGGAACGGTGCCCGGGGCCTCTCCATGGACGATCGCATGACCATCGCCAATATGGCGATTGAAGCGGGCGGCAAGAACGGCATCTTTGAATTCGACGAGAAGACCCGGGCCTTGGTCGATGACCGCACCAGGCTCAACGGAACCAAGGGTGACTACCACCCGGTCGAGCGAGACGACCATGAGTCTTTTGTCTACGAATCCGTGGTCGACCTTGATCAACTCGAACCCACCGTCGCGTGCCACCCGGATCCGGGACAACGAAAGAAAGCTTCGGAGCTTGAATCGATCGAACTCGATCGGGCCTACATCGGCTCTTGCACCGGTGGAAAAACAAGTGATTTCCTCGCGTTTGCGAGGTTGCTGCAGGGCAAAAAGGTCGCCATCGACACCTTCGGGGTCCCGGCGACGCCCGAAATCGTCTCCGACCTTCAAACCGAGACATGGGAGGACAAATCCGTCTGGCAGATCCTCGAAGACGCCGGTGTGAAAATGACCGAAAACGCCGGCTGCTCGGCGTGCCTTGGCGGACCCGTTGATACCTTCGGCCGCATGAACACCCCCATGAAATGTATCTCCGCTACCAACCGGAACTTTCCCGGCCGCATGGGTCACAAGGAATCCCAGGTCTTTCTCGCCTCACCCGCCACCGTTGCCGCCAGCGCCCTCACCGGCCGCATCACCGATCCGCGGACCGTGCTGAGTTAGAATTCCCAATCCATCACACCATGGCGAATCCTCCGGGGTCATGACGCGCAAGCAACTCGATCAGTATTGCGAGTGGGGGGTCATCGGGCTCGTCATGGTCATTCTCACCGTTGGCCCGCTGGCGATCGGAGCGGCGAGGCCGATTGATTTCGTCCTGCTCCAAGGGCTCACCGCGGTCGCGCTGATCCTTTGGAGCGCGCGGTTTTTCCTCAACAAGAATCATCGGCTTCTCTGGCCACCGGTCTGTTGGACCGTCCTTGCGTTTCTTGGATACGCCTTCTTTCGCTATCAAGCCGCCGAATTTGAATACGTCGCACGACACGAGTTCATCCGGCTGATGGTCTACGCGTCCCTCTTCTTCATCGCCATCAACAACCTACACAAACAGGAAACCACCCAGATCGTCGTTTTCCTTTTGCTGGGAGTGGCAACGCTGACGTCTCTCCTTGCGGTCTACCAGTTCTTCACCCATGCCGAGTTCATCTGGAGCTTCCGCCGACCGGACCAGTATTTGGAGCGGGGATCGGGCACTTACATCTGCCCCAATCACTTCTCCGGGTTCTTGGAAATGATCCTGCCACTGGGCCTGGCCTACTTGTTCGCTGGTCGCTACAACTACACCTTCAAGGTGTTTCTCGGGTACGGCTGCCTGGTTGTGCTCGCCGGAATCGCGGTGACGCTTTCACGAGGAGGTTGGCTGGCAGCGGCCGGTTCCCTGGGCATCATGTTTCTTCTGCTGCTCAAGAAAAGGCAATCCCGCATCCCCGCCCTGGCGGCATTGCTCGTTGTCGGCATTGCCGCCGTTGTCACGTTCCAGAAGAGCGAGAAGCTTCAAGAGCGGGTGCAGAACATCAATGAAGGAGGCAGCACTTCGTTCGTGAGCGCCCGGCCCGCGATCTGGACCGTGGCATGGACCCTCTGGCAAAATCACTTTTGGTGGGGCGTTGGCCCCGGTCATTTCGATTACCGCTTTCCCGAACATCGCCCCGAAACCATTCAGATCCGTCCCGGACGGGTCCATAACGATTACCTCAATGCCCTGGTTGACTACGGCTTGGTCGGCTGTGCCGTGGCCGCCCTCGGCGGGGTCCTGATCCTGGCGGGCTTGATCCAATCCAGAAAATACGTCGACCGCGCCTCGCGCGACATTGGTTCCAGCCGCAATAGCAACCGGGCCGCCTACGTGCTGGGCTGTATCGGAACCTTCTGCGCTCTCGGAATCCATTCCTTTTTCGACTTCAATCTCCACATCCCCGCCAATGCCGCCATGGCCGCGGTTCTCGCGGCCCTGGGAGCCAGTCACCTCCGATTCGCCTCGGGCCGCTACTGGATGTCCTCCTGGCCGGGATCCAAGCTGGTCTACGCCGTGGTCCTGCTGGGCACTTCCGCCTATCTCCTCCATACGGGCTACCACACCTTCCGGGAACAACGGTTCCTCGTTCAGGCGGAAACACTTCCCCTGATCTCCTTGGAACGCATTGCCGCCATGCAACAGGCCGCGGCGGTGGAACCCAACAATTTCGAAACCCTCTACAATATCGGAGAAGCCCTGAGGAACCGGGCTCGCTCAATCGATGAGAACCGTGGCGAAAACCTGGAGGCTGCCATTGACTGGTTTCACGCGGCAATTGAACGCTATCCGACCTGGGCCTTCTCTTATTCCGGGATCGGAATGGCCTTGGATCAACTGCGTCGCCTGGAAGAGGCGAGTCCCTATTTCGAAAAAGCCGTCCAACTGGAACCCAATCAGCATCAAATCATCGCGTTCATGGGCTGGCACCAGGTCAACCTGGGAGACTATGTCGCCGCAAAGAAATACTTCGATCGAAGCCTCGAGATCAAGTGGTGGGATAATCACATCCCGTTGACCTACCTCCGGCTGATCGAACCCAAACTCCCTCCTGAACTGAAGCCCCCCCCCGACGGCGGACCCTAGTCGGCCTCTTCCCGGCGCCCCTGCGGATCCACCACGAGATCCCGGTCCGAGGCCTCGATCGGATAGGTCACTTCTGCGCCATCGGGCCACCTCACATGGAGCCGCGACGCCGGTCCGGCCATTGTCAGGACGGGACGGCTCGAATTCTGGGACAAGAAGCCGGATCCGGACTGGATCTCAATCCGACTTCCCTCAACCTCTCCGTCGCTCAGCCAAAGTCGCGCGCCGACGCCATCCGGGTTTCCGGCGTCCCCCCTCAGTCGAACCCGAAGGCCGGCCTGGGGACGACGATTACGATACACCCGGACCGGGCCTCCATTCTGACCAACCACCAAATCGACCCGTCCGTCCCGGTCCAGATCGGCCACCGCCGTCCCGCGCTGTTCGCCGAAGATTCGAATTCCTGATTCCGAAGCTCGAATGCCCACAAAACCTCCGTCACCGTTGCCTCTGAGGATCAGACCCGATCCTCCGTCATATCGAGCCACATCTCGCCGCACCCCAAAGAAGTTCTGCGCCAAGAACAAGTCAAGAAAGCCGTCGGCATCGAAATCTGCGATGGAGACTCCGAAGGCCGGACTCAGCTGTGCCTCCAGAGGCAGGGGGCGGGGTTCAAATCGATCACCCCGGTTGAGAAACACGGTCGAGGCCATCCACCCCGCCGATCGACGTTCCGGCTCGACGTCAAACCCTTGAAGCAAATCACCAACCGCCGCCTGGGCGAATTGCAGATGGGTCGGGAAGGCCTGCACCAAACCCGGTAATCCGGAGGCGAGAATGCCCCGTTGCCGAATCGGGACCTCGCGGCTTAACTTCGAATCGAAGGCCCCCACGATCATCTCGTATTGACCATTCCGGTCGAAATCACCGTGATAGAGATGGAGGGGTCGGGACTGGTACCGTTGGTAGGGAGTATTCCAGCCCCAATTGGTGGCAACCAGATCCATTTTTCCATCGCGATCGAAATCTCCGGTGGCGATCCCATTCCACCACCCCTGATACGCCTCCAAGCCCCAGGCCCGAGTCGCTCGAACAAATTGCCCTTCCTGATTCAGGAACAGTTCGATCGCCCCCCAATCCATCGCCAGCACCAGATCCGGGTCGCGATCATTATCGATATCAGAAAACACCGCCCCGCTCACCATCCCAATGCGTTCCAAGTCGGGCCCGATCGCAGACACTTCCGCAAAGTGCCGGCCCTCGTTTACCAGCAACACCGTCCGCCCCGCCCGGGGGATCTTTCCGGGCACGAAGCGCCCTCCCACAAACAAATCCAGATCCCCATCCTGGTCCCAATCACAGAAGGCCAATGGCCCGACGCTCGACTCGGCGCCCCCGCGAATGACCACCGGGGCGGGCGCGCGAAACCGGTAGAGGCCGACACTCGCCCCCACCGCCAACCCATCTTCATAGTTGGAAAGCCCGATCATGATGGACGGGTCACGGGCCCGGAGGTGGACCCCGAGGACCGAGGTGGTGTCTCGGCTGCTCACCTGATCAAAGGGAGCCCGCCCATAGGCGGCGAAGGCGGTCCCATTGTTATTCCGGAAAACCCCCAACCGACCGCTGCGTCCCGTGCCGACGATGACATCATCAAAGCCGTCGGCATCGATGTCATAGCAACTGACGCCCGGACCGAGATCACTGTAACGGCGCAGCAAAAGAGGCTGACGGGCAAAATCATCAAAGTCCTGCCGCCCGTGCTCGAACCCAAACAGGTCACTCACCTCCTCGAACCATGCTTCGGTGCCTTGGGAATCGATCGGATTCTCGTTCGCATCCACCGCCCCCTTTGGTTCCGTCACCAGGTAACCCGTATTTGAGTC
>DEAY01000396.1 GCA_002348345.1 Verrucomicrobia bacterium UBA2970 | reverse complement strand
TCTTGCTTCCGGAGAACAGGGGGGCTGCGGATTTCCTGAAGCCACTTGAAAACCTGATCGGCAGTTGGGAATGGACGAATGAAAAGGGGGATTTCTCCCGAAGAATCCAGTGGCGTGTCAGCGGGATGGGAGCCTTGCTGGTGGAGAAGTTTGATTATCTCAATGACAAGAATGAAATCAACGGTGGTGGGATCAACATCACCGGAATGGACCCCTCCAGCGGTCGGCTGACCATTTGGAGTGTTGGCAAGAACGGCTTCCAACGACGGGGAGGGTGGGACGTTCTCTCGGACAAGGTCATGGGCCAAAGGCAGAACAATGATCGGATCATCAGAAGATTTGAGAACAATGACACCGTGACGGTGTATTGGCAGTCGAAGAAAAACGGCGAGTATTCCGGTGAGAGTGGAAAGTACACTCTCAAGCGGGTGCTGGAGGCGCAGTGAATGATCATCACCTTACCATAAAGATTCGGTTAACCCCCGATTTGATCCATAACATCAAATGAAAAACTGTTTGTTCGTATTAATGGCCGCACTGGCCGCCTCATGCGCGACGGTGGAGAAACCGACTTCTTCATCTGCTTCTCAAGAAGAATCCACTAACTACATCGTGGTCGACTACAAGGACATCGCCCCAGAAAACGTGGAGGATTATCTAAAGGTCGAGAGATTCTGGAAGCCTGTGCATCAGGAAAGAATCGATGATGGTAGGATGAGGGCCTGGCTGCTGCTCAAAGTGGTCAATGAAGGACAGGAGGACCAGCCGTACAATTTTATCACACTGAATGTCTATCCTGATCGGGACAAGGTTTCCAGCGGAGGGGCCACTCAAAAGGATTGGATCAACGCACATGGCGCACAACGGTATGAACGGGACGCTCAAAGCATGGGAGCGTTGACCCGGAAAGTGAACAACATCATCAGCAGGGAACTTCAGGCAACAGTCAGCAGCATTTACTCGCTCACAAAATACAGGCGGGTGAATTTCATGAAGACCGCATCCGGGCAGCGCGACGCGTTTGTCGAAAGTCGACTGGGATTTATTCAGCCCATCTTCAGTCGGATGATTAATGATAGTGATGCTCCCTTGAGCGGGTGGATTCTAAATGAGCTGGTAACGGCGGAAGGCAGTGAAACGGAATACGATTTTGTCTCTTACGACCTGTTTAAGGACAAGGCGGACTTGAATCGGGCCAATCCGGGGAGGGATTACACGGGATTAGCCCATCCGAACCTCAGCAACGACGAAGTGCGGGCCATCTCGAACCAGAATGGTAGAATGCGAAAAATGGTGAAACGCGAGGTTTGGGAGGTGGTGGATTATGCGTTCAAGCGAGCCAGTTTGAGCGGGGTTTGGTCCTTTTCAAACAATCAGTATGAAGCAGCGGTTTTAAGCAACAGTGCGCCTCTGAAAATAATCAGGGATGGCCATTTTATGGTGCTTCATATGAAGAACGGGGTCATCAACCATGTGCATACGGGTTCAGCGGAATACGACGGTGTGACACTGAGGGAAAACATTCGCGCAAACAGTGAGAACGAGGGAATGGGGCCCGGGAAAAGCTTTGTCTTCAATATCGAGCCTTCACCTGATCAGTTTATTCAGTTGGGTAAGAATGAGCAAACAGGTGCTGACTGGAAGGAGCAATGGATGCGAGCCACCAAAAACACGATTGACCCGAGCGGGATCGAGGGTGTTTGGGTGCGGAACTTGCCCGAGGCGGATCGGGTTATGGTGAAGTATATCCTCGATCACACCTGGGCGTGGGTCATCATGAATCGGAAAACGGGGCTCATCACCAATGCTTTGGGGGGAACATTCGAGTTCAATGCCGGAGAGTACATAGAACGGTCGCAATTCCATTTCAACGTTCCTAATGGCATTGGGGGAACGTTGGAGGCGGAGCTGGCTGTCGAGGGTGATGAACTTTCCTTGGAAGGGATCATCAGTAGAGGGGGAGAAAAAAACCAGCTGAAAGAGACCTGGAAACGATTTGAGTGGCCGCAGGATTGATAGGAATCACGAGACAGGGAGGCTCAGTGGGCCACAACGATGGGATTGGTGCTGGACTGGGTTCCTCGAAGCGCATGGTTTCGCGACGAACGAGGGATCGATGCTTAACGCATCCATATTCCCGGAGTGAGACTTATATCAATGCGGTTGAGGGCTCACTGGTGGTGATGACTTCCACAATATCGTCAGCCAGACTCAAAGAATAATGTCTGAGCGGATCGTCAACACACTCCTTGATGATGCTGTTCCCCATCACATAATCCAGATAAGCGGACTTTTTGTGCAGACGCAAAACCGTTCCCGCTGCTTCTTCATCTGTGTCACCGGCCCAATAGGATTCATCGGTCACTTGATAGGCCAAGACGTTTGGAAATGTTATTCGGACTCGTCGGCTTTGGCGGGTGATCTCGATCGGCCTGGCGTCTTCAATGGTTCCCAAGTTATCAACTGAAACATCTCGAGGAGAGGAAGAAACAATGCCTTCAGTGACTTCTATGAGGAGTTGGGCTGCCTCATAATGAAGTTGGGTCAAAAACCAGAATGGAGACTCATCAAGGATGCTTTTCATCGATGGGTGTTCTTTATTTGGTCGGCTTCTTCCAACGATTCATACCGGAGCTTTACTTTTTGATGGCATCGAACCCTCTGCAGACTCAGGACTCCAATCAATGGAGGTCTACAACGGTGCCTCTCCCACCGTCCCTCCCTTTTACCGGTAATCTCTCAGGATTTCGGTGAGTGGTTCTCGATTTCCCTTCCGCTGTTGATTCTCCACCTGTCTTGGCACTGTGATTGATGAGGAGATTGGCGTTTTTTTCCTCGTTTAAAGCGGTCGTTTCATCAAGAGGCGTCTTGCTCTGATCATTGCTTACATTCAAATCATTACCAGTTGATTGATCAGGAAATCAATGACTTCAACATCCTGAGCACAATGTAAAGGGGTATCTCCATGAGTTTCTGACCTGACTCCGGTGGGGAGACACTTCATCAATGAAGTTCTGCGTTGGTTGATGGTTTAGTGTGCCTTCCGTGTTTTGCAACCCCCAACGGAGGGAGGACGGAGTCCGTCCGGAGGCGGGGTTACAACCCGCCTCGAATTCATTGGACGTTTGGTAGCCCAATGCGCTGTGCGGCCGCGTTCGGTTATCCTCTTGCCGCCACTCTTCCATAATGACAGATGCTTCTCTTAGGTTTTCGATTCGCTCTCGATTGGTGCATTCGTCTCGGAGCTTATCGTGAAAGCTCTCGATGTAAGCTTGCTCTCAGGGGGGCTGGCTGGCTTGATGTAAAGCGTCTCCCGTGCTCAGTCATATCGTGCACGAAGTCCCAACTCCAAACCTCATTAGCTCGCATTGCGCGGCGACGCTCTGAGCCTGCTGAACTTCAGCCTCCGCGTCTTTCGATGCCGATTTTGAACTTGGAGCCTCTCCCGACGTCAGACTCGTTGTGCCGCGCACATACGGCTCTGACCTTTTCTTCTTCTTCTACCTCTTTCAGCACTTTGAGGATCTGCTCCTATTTTGGGCAGAACTTAACTTTTAACACGTTTCCTTTTTCGGGGTCAGGTCACAAACCGGTAACTCCAATAATCTGTTTTGATTAAGGCGAAACGGAGGGCCTTCAATTGGTGCTGCAGTCTGGAACGAATTGCGTTTGAGGGTGATGCTTCTGCGCTTGGTTTGAATGTTTTCTGGTCCGTGTCGGAGAACGCCGGGATCTTCATCAACCCGGACGCCGAAGGACTTGGGGCGAGGGATGCAGGGTTCCCTGTTCAATTCATTCCGAAGGAGTAGGCAGTCAAAACCTATAGCAACAGGGTTGTCCCGTTCTGATTCCGACTTGAAATTGAGCTGGACCCATCGTGCCGAATCGATTCAACCAGTAACTTAAGAGAGGAGGGTGAATGGACAAAGATCGGCAGGGTCCTGGGCACCGGAGAGCCGGTTGAGTTCACCGACACCCGCAAAGCGATTTTCCAGCAGCAATTCGATCGGGTGGTATGTTAGTCGAGTGGTTGAGGCTAAGCAACGGAACTGGGTTTTTCACGTTTTTGGTCTGGGTTGAGTGAGACGTTTGGCTGTCAGTTCAAGGGGTTGACTGACTCGGATCCCCTCACTTCGTTCTGGGTCCGTTTTCTTGGCGCCGGTCATAATCGTTGACCGAGTTACCGTGTTTGAGACGATTCCCTTCAAATGAAATTCATGCATGCTGCCATGGTCGCGGCGGTTCTGACTGCCGGCTGCACCTCCCGCCTTGCCCAATCAATCGATCAAACCGCGGCCTTGAACATGGGGCTCGTGAAGCATGATGTCGTTTATCGAACGGTGGGGGATAAAGAATTGCGTCTCAATGTCTATCTTCCGGACAAATACATCGGCGAACATCCATGGTGGGTGAACGATGGTAGGGGCAAAAAGCCAACATTGTTGTATATCCATGGCGGAGGGATGGTGGAGGGATCTAAAGATGAGCGCGCTCTCAATGTGCTGCCCTATGTTTATCGAGATTGGGTGGTCATCAGCATCAATTACCGCTTGGCTCAAGATGCCAAAGCGCCCGCTGCCGTGGACGATTGCCTGGCCGCTTTGGATTGGGTTCATGCCAACGCCGAGCAGTACGACATCGACCCCGAGCGGATTGTGGTGAGCGGTGGGTCGGCAGGTGGACTGCTTTCCCTTTTGACCGGCATGCTCAAAGAAGGGGATATCCTATGCGGAGGTCAATTAAGAGTCGGCGAAAACAAAAACGTTGCTGCGATTGTAAACTGGTACGGGGTAACTGATTTTTCGATCAACCCGGCACCCATTCATTGGTTCGGCGAGAATGTCGATATCGAGGAATACGCACGCACCCTTTCACCGATCAACTATGTCCGTAATGGAGGGGTTCCTGTGATTACGATCCACGGAACCGAGGATGCAGCAGTGCCATACGAGCAGGCAGTAAGAATGCATCAAAAACTCAAAAAAGTCGGAACCAAGGAACGGTTGCTTACCATTAAGGGCAGGAAGCACGGCGAATTCTCACCCGAGGAACTCACGAGGATATATCAGGAAATCTGGCAATTCCTGGAGTCTGCCGGCATTGATACAACCGTCGATTGACCCGAAATGGCCTTGCGGGGGAAAACCATGGGGATGGAAGGGGTCATTTGGGTGAAACGCCTTGAGACTTGCCTTTAAAGAATCCAACCAAGGCGTGGCTCTAGATCCCTTGGCATACCACCTCCCTCTGTTTCTCCCTCCCTAATTCCTAACGAGAAGGTGTCAACCCTTCACCCCTTTTGAGGCGGTCACGATCAGGCCCTCCCACCCCCAATTCCCCTAGGCGGCGCTATCCGCCGGACCCGTTTCAGCGTTCGATCACTCGAAACCACTGCACGGCTTGATCCATGGCGAGGGATGCCTGCCCCGTCGACTCATTGGCTTCCAACTGAATCTCGGCGACGGTTTGCCATTCCGGTGCCGCCCCGCCAGAAGTCGCCCGGATCTCATAGCGGCCGCCCGCACGCCCTTGAAACGTCAATTCAAACCTCTGCCCTTCCACCTTCCAATCAACGATCGCTATCGGTTCCGATGAAACCCGCCCCGGCGAACCACCGATCACGGGACTCGCGCGCCAACTGCCCGGTGAGTTGGGGTCCGTGGTCCCCGGAAGGCGTTCGAGAGAAAAGCCGTCGCCATCGGCCGACCGGTCCCAATCCCCCCGGTCCTCGTAGGATACCTCGGCGATCAACCTGCCATGAGCGTCCTCGAGCACGATGGTTTCACCACGATTTGCCAAACTCCCGTCATACTCTCCGACAATGTGCCCGGCGGCATCAGGATAGCGGCTTTCAAAAGCATCCCGATTTCGCACGACAACCACTGTCTGCCCGGGCGCGAGTGTCAATGAAGTCCATTCAAGCGTGATGCCTTCACGAAACCGGGCTCCGACGAGATGCACCGGCTGCGACGACCCGGAGCGCAGTTCCAGGAATTCGAAATCACTTTCAGACCATTGGCTGCCGGCGTCAGCTGCCGATGGATGATACATCACTTCAGTGATCTCGATCGCCGGAACATCATTCACATTGTAGACGCCCCGAAACGGTCCGCTCCAATGATAGCCACGCCGCGCCTCTCGCCGCACCCGGGCCACCACCATCGTGTCCCGGTCGATGGGGATCTCATCCCCTGGCTTCAAGGTGGTGGCCGAGCGTGAGGGATCGCCACCGGACAATCGCGGATCACTCCCGTCAAGCGTCACAAACACAACGTCATCACCGCTGTCAAACTGAAGCCGCGTCCCGCGTGGCACGACGCCGGGCTCTAGATTCGGAACCGGCTGTTCGAGAAACTGACGGTCGAACCAGGCCAAACGCCGCTGGATCCACGACTTGAGTTGCGTCACCTCCCGACGCCAACCCGGAGTGCCGCTCACCAAACGCCAGCGATCGAAATTCCGTTCCTGCGCCTCGGCAACTTCCTCGCTCATCCGGTCGATCATGCCCAATAGGTTCTCCTCGGTCATCACGGTTTGACGCCAGGCCTGCCAACGATCGGTATACCGTTGCGCAAAGTCCGGCACTTGGAACAAGCGTCCCCACCAACCAAAATGGTAGACACTGGAGCGGCCATTCGGATTCGCTGCTCGTGAATCATCATCCGGCCCCATGGTCCGGTCGAAATCCCACACCGGCCCCATGGTCAACTTGCCGTGGCGCGGGATATGCATGTAAGTGCTCAGTCGCAAACCATCCGGGTTCTTGGTAAACTCATTGAGCATGTGAAAGTCGACGAAGGAGTTCACGTCGATGTAGCGGGGATAGCCGCGGGCGGGGTCGGTGGGGGAAGCCCCTCTCACCGCACGATCAAAGCCGTTGATATGGCCGCGGAGAAAGCTCAGTTGTGCACTGGTTCGATCATCTTCTTTGGGATAGACATGGGCCAATCCCTGCCCCCCCGCGGAGAATCCACCATCGCCCGGATCCAAGCGATCGATCTTCAGGATGTAGCCCCCACTCACATCGGGGCGACGGTGATGCTTCGCCAGAAGCCGCTCTACGTCCACCCGGTCACGGCCGCGCTTGATCTTCTCCATCAACACGTAGACCCCTTGGTAACTCCGTTGGGCCAAGGGGGTCCCTCGGCGACTGTTCAGATAGACCTCACAGAACCGCGTGCGAACGGCGTACATTCCCAATTGATTGCTGACCTCGTAAACGAACGCATTCCTCAGCAACGCTCGGTCAAAATTATAAGGGGCGTAAAGGATCCAGTCAGAGTCCGCCGGCATTCCCAGAACCTCCCGGTCGAGATCATCGCCATAGGCATCTTGAAACTCCACATTGTAGGCCTTTTTCGGTCGCCCCTCCGTGCTCGAACCGCGCACCTTCAAGGTGCCCACTTCGCTCAATACGGGGGCATTGTCCAAAACTGTCCGGCCGTTTTCCCCTCGATCGTAAATATGAATGATGGCCAGAGAGGGGCCCTTGGGTGAAATACGCTGTTCCATGGAATCCATGATCACTATCGGCAAATTCGAGGAGATCCCTTCCAGCGATGAATCACCAATCACGTAATGCCAAGTGGCCATCCGGCCCAGGGTCCGCCCATCGGCGCTCGCGCGAGCACGGACGATCGCTGATCGGTTCAGAGTCAGCGGTTCGGTATACTTGGGAGACTCCCACGATGGCACTGTCCCATCCACGGTATAATGAATCACGCCCCCTTCGACCGGCGCCGACAGGACCACGGCCGTCCCTAACCCATAGGTGCCTGAGGCCAACGAGCTTCGAGGAGGGCTCATCGGAGCTATCAGGGGACGCGCATTGGGAAGTCCGGGTGAAGGCCGGACGAAATACCCCGAAGCCCCCAACGGACCATCGGGCACTGCGACAAAATCACCGTGGACGGAAAGAAAGAGATCGCGATCGGTGGCGCGCAAGTTTAGGAGGTGCACGGCCACCACATTCGGCCCCCGGCGCAGCCCATCAGTGGCTTCGACAATCACCGTCTCCGGGCGGAGTACCTGCTGGGGGGGGCGTTCGGTCGATGCACGCGATCGATAATCCACTCGCCTGGGCGTATTCCGGCGAAGCAACTCCCGCCCGTTCAGATAGACAACACAGCCATCGTCGTAGCGAAGATCCAGCCGCAACTGCCCGATGCCGGAGGGGATGACGAAGGGATAGCGGACAAAGACACTCGATCCCTTCCCGCTGACCTGATCGGACACATCCCGATGGATATGGGATGCGTAGACCGGGGGGGTGTTTCCGTCATACCCAATCGTCCCCGTAGCCGAGAACCACGCCGAGTGGTCGAAATCAACCTCCCGCCACGGCAGATCATCGTTGTCGGCGGTTGGCACGAGGAAGTGCACGGGGGATTGGGAGCCGATCACGGACACCACGCTGGATCGCATTTCCCGGCCGTAGGAGAATCCTTCGTACTGAGCTGGAAATGACGGCGTAAAACTTGATTGTACCTGCGCTGCGGGATCCAACAAACGCAGTGGTTCACCTGATTGCCGCAGACGAAAACTCGCGTGGATCTCCCCGTTCGGATCGAGGTAGTCCTTCCCCGAGGCAAAAACGATCACAAAGCCCTTGGGATCCAAGGTCACATCGGGAAATGTCCAGGCTTCTTCCGCATCCAGGCGGTCCGTCAACTGCCACCCTTGTAGTGGGACCGGTTCCGTCCCCGTATTGTGGAGTTCAATCCAATCGGACCGGTCCCGATCCACATCCGCCAAGGGATTTCCCCGTGCCGCCATGATTTCACTGATCACCACGGCGGCCTCGAGCACCGGCCACGCCGAACCCCCAAGCAGCAGCAAACCACCAAGCCCTGCACGAACGAACCAAAACCTAAGCACACCAATCGTCCCGCCCATTTGACTCCCACCTTAGCGCACATCAGGGGAAACCACCAGTCAGAGAAGCACTGCGTCGGCAGATCGGGATTGGGCATTATGACGCACAGGGTTCACTGGCGGTCAGGAAATCATGCGGATGGAATGGATCCTTTGGGCAACATGCATTCAGGGTTGACTCCGGTCCTCCCGACACTGTTAGAAGAGGGAGCGATGCTTCAGATATCGATGACGCCGCA
>DEAY01000325.1 GCA_002348345.1 Verrucomicrobia bacterium UBA2970 | reverse complement strand
CCAAGCGCACGTTGGCCCGCATCCTTCCGTGCACGACACCGTGGCCGGCATTGCGCAAAGACTCTTCCAAGAACTGGATGAGACCGGAATCAAGAGTTTGACATCCTACCAAGTCGAGCAACGCCTCACCGAGGAGGAAAAGGCGGTCCTCGGCACTCAGCACATCACGTTCCGTGTCAATGTCCCGATCGAAGTCATCATCATTCGAGATCGTGCCCTCAAATCGGAGCCCTTCTGGATTCGGGAACGTGATTTCAAACTCAGCGGGCAGACCTTCACCGTGGATAACCATGAATTCGATCTCTGGAACCGTGATTTTGAAGCCGGAGAAGTGGGTCTGGGGGTCAATTCTCTAGCCGGGGGAGGGGTTCACTATATCGTGCTGATTCGTCCGAAGCACTCCGGTGATGAGATCCAAATCACCAATCTGTACCCGGGGCAATTGGTCGTCGAACCGATCACGGCCGACACCCAAGCCTTTGCGGACAACACGGTCAAGCTCCAGAACCTCCCCGCCGAATTGGGGGACTGCCTAATCCTCCGAACCCTTTACGAGAGCCGGGATGACGCAAAGTTGGTGAGTTACTTCCAATGGACTCAACATCTGGCGACCGGACGGCCCGACCAGATCGTCTTGACCTGGAGTGAGGATCCGAAGACGACGCAAACGCTCCAATGGCGGACCCACATTGGGGTCACGGAAGGTCGGGTGAGCTACCAGGAAAAAGCCCGCTTCAACCGTTTTCAACCAGCGCCCTTGATCACCCTCCCCGCGCTCACCGAGCCCCTCGAGACGCCCAACATCGCCAACGACCCCATCTGCCACCGTCACACGGTCACCCTGCGCGGCCTCAAACCTGGAACGACCTATGTCTATTCGGTGGGAGACGGAACCGAAGAAGGGTGGTCGGAGCTCTCCGAATTCACCACCGCGCCCGAACGGACCATTCCCTTTTCATTCGTCTACATGGGAGATGCACAGAACGGGCTGGACCGTTGGGGATCCCTGGTCCGGAACGCGCACCAAGAGCGACCGGACGCCGCCTTCTACATTATGGCGGGAGACCTGGTCAACCGGGGAAACGATCGCGATGACTGGGATAGTTTCTTTTTCAACGCGTCATCGGTCTACCGGCAGCGCCAGCTCGTTCCAGCGATTGGCAACCACGAGAACCAAGGCGGGCACCCTCGTCTCTACCTCAGGAACTTTACACTTCCGACGAACGGGCCCAGCGCGCTCGAATCCGAGCGGGTTTATTCCTTCGAGTATAGCAACGCCCTCTTCGTGATTCTCGACTCCACCCTGAAGCCCGAGGCGCAAGCGACCTGGCTCGAGGAAACCCTGACCGCCTCCACCGCGACCTGGAAGTTCGCCATTTATCACCATCCCGCCTACTCCTCCGCCCCCGACCGAGACAACCAGGCAATCCGCAACCACTGGCTGCCCCTCTTCGACAAACACCACCTTGATATGGCGCTCCAGGGCCATGACCACGCCTACCTTCGCACCTATCCCATGAAGGGCGGCCAACCCGTGAGTTCTCCATCCGAGGGCACGATTTACATCGTTTCGGTTTCTGGAACGAAGATGTATGAACAAGACGCGCGGGATTACACCGAGTTCGGCATGACCAACACCTCCACTTATCAAGTGCTTGATGTGCAAATCAGTGGAGACCGCCTGGTTTATCGCGCCTACGACATCGACGGACAGAAGCGGGACGAAGTGATCATTGAGAAGGGAACCAACTGATCCCCTGAACGAAACGAGGGTCAGGGCACCCCCATCCCGACCCATCGACTCCGTGGGAGCACGGCGCTCACCGCTCACGCGTTGGAAAAGGACTGACATTCCCGGGATGACAAACTAATTTCACTCCCTCAGGACTCGAAACCGGGTTTCGAAAGCATGTCTCAAGCAAACTACCAGTATCGGCTCGTGGGTAATCGCGGTGCCTTTTTGATGGTGGTCTCCGCCATCGTCCTGGGCGGGTTGATTTTCCTCCTCAATCGAGAGACCGCCAAACCGGTCACATCAAAATCCGACCTCGTCGTCTATTGTGCCGCCGGCATCCGCAAGCCGGTCGAGGCCGCCGCTCGACAATACGAAGAGGAGTTTCAAGTCGAGGTTCGTCTCGATTATGGCTCAAGTGGTGAGCTTGAAAGCCGACTTCGCCTGGAAAAAGAATCCGGTGTCTCCCGTTGTGATCTCTACATTCCGGCCGATTATTTCTTCAGCGAGCGGGCCCGTCAAAACGAACTGACCCGGGAATCGATCCCCCTGGCTCAACAACAAGTGGTCGTCGCCACGAAACTGGAGGCCCCTGTCAGTTTTTCTTCCGTCCGCACCTTGCTCGACACGGAGTTGGCCATCGTGCTCTGCGATGAACAAGCCGGCGTCGGAAAGAAAACCAAGACTCAACTGCAACAACACGGCCTCTGGGAAGGCATCAATCAAAAAAAGAAAGTCAGCTTCCCCCGGGTTCCCGAAGCCGCCAACGCCATCAAGACCTCCCGAGACATTGACGCCGGATTCCTCTGGAGTTCGACCGCGCGTCAGTTTCAACTGAACATCGTTCCTTGCCCCGAACTGGAGGGGAGCTTTGCGACCATCTCGGCTGATGTCACTTCCACGACGCCCCACTCCAAGGCAGCCCTTCACTTCGCGAGGTATCTGGCCGCACCGGAAAAAGGGAAACCGTTCTTCGAAGCGTTTCATTTCGATCCTGTTCCGGGAGATGCCTGGGACGAGAGTCCGGAGCTCGTGATCTATTGTGGCGGCGTCAATCGAAACGCCGTCGCCGAAACACTCGCCGATTTCGAGCAACGGGAGGGATGCGTCATCACCACTCACTACGCGGGATGCGGCACCATCGTCGGCAACATCAAGGCAGGAGAATTCAACCTTCCGGATGCATTCATGACATGTGATACCACTTACCTGACCTTGGTCGAAGAGAACTTCCGTCCCCCAAGTGATGTTTCCAGCACTCAAATCGTCATCCTGGTGCGCAAGGGAAATCCCCACGGCATCTTAGGTATCAAAGACCTGGCCCGACCCGGGATTTCGCTGGGGACGACCGATCCCAAAATGAGCACCCTCGGCGCGCTGAGCCACCAACTTTTCGAGGAAAACGGAATCCGGAATACATTGGCTCAGAATCAGAATGTCATTGTCACCACGCCGACGGCCCATGAACTGATTCTGCAAATGGAGGGACATCACAAACTCGATGCGGCCCTCGTCTACGAGGCTAACTGTCAACAACTCACCGATCAGTTCGATCTCATTCCCATCACCAGCGATACCGCCAGGGCAGTGCAAAACATTGCCATCGGCAAGAAGACCCGATACCCCCAATTGAGCACTCGGCTCCTGAGCGCCATTGTTTCGGAACCCTCCCGCAGTCGGTTTCTCAGCGAAGGGTTCGCATGGGAAGCCCGATGACGGAGTCCACCACTGCTTCCTCCGGAGCGGCCTCCGCTCCCCAATCCGATTCATCGAGGGCAAATCACCGGGTGGGGTCGGACGGACCTTTTCTGGCCGGCCTCATCCTCCTGGGCGGCACCTACATCTCGATCATTCTGCTCATGATCGTGGCTGATGTCGCCTACACCGATCCCGGGTCCCTCCTCGCGGCCTTCAAAAGCCCGGAGATTCAATTCTCCATCAAGCTGAGCCTGATCAGTTGCTGTGTCTCGACCCTGCTTTCAGTCTGGGTTGCCGTCCCCATCGGATATTTGATGTCCCGCTTCAGGTTCCCCGGAAAGAGCTTGATCGACGCGGTGCTCGACATTCCCATCGTCCTCCCGCCTCTAGTGATTGGCGTGAGCCTGCTGATTCTGTTCAACTTCCCCCCCTTTTCCTGGTTGAGCTCCGTCGTCGTGTTTGAAGTACCGGCGGTGATCATCGCTCAATTCATGGTGGCCGCCGCCTTCGCCGTCCGGACCATGCGAGTCACCTTTGACCAGATCCCCCTCCGATTTGAGGAGGTCGCGATGACCTTGGGTTGCAATCGCAGCCAGGCGTTCTGGCAAGTCATCCTGCCCCAAGCCAAGTCGGGCCTTCTGGCGGCGGCCACCATTGCCTGGGCACGATCCCTCGGAGAGTTTGGTCCGATTCTGGTTTTCGCGGGTTCCACTCGACTTCGCACCGAGGTTCTTCCCACCTCGGTCTACTTGGAAATGCAGGCCGGCAACCTGAAAGGGATGCTGGCCGTTGCCATGATCATGGTGGCTGCGGCCGCTATCGTTCTGGTGACCGCTAGGATGTTCGGCATGCAGCGCCTCCAGGCATGATTGAGATTCGCCAGCTTCATCTCATTCAAGGCGACTTCGAACTGAGGGACATCAATCTCTCGCTCCCCTCGGGGGCCTATGGCGTCCTCATGGGAAGAAGCGGCTGCGGTAAAACGAGCCTCTTGGAGGCCATCGCCGGCCTCCGTCCGATCCGATCCGGCTCCATCCGTCTCGGCGCAAACGACGTGACGGCACTCAAGCCGGCAGAACGCGGAGTCGGATACGTTCCCCAGGACCGTGCGCTCTTTCCCACCCAGCGGATTCGAGATCAACTCGCCTTCTCCCTGATGATTCGCAAGGCGCCTGAAAGCCAGATCCACGACCGGGTGAATGATCTGGCGAAGCTGCTGGGGCTTTCGGAACTTCTCGATCGATTTCCCCAAAGTCTGAGTGGCGGGGAAGCCCAGCGCGTCGCCCTCGGGCGGGCACTCGCCTTCCGCCCCCAGGTTCTTCTGCTCGATGAACCCCTCAATGCGCTCGACGAGGAACTTCATGAGGAAATGTGCGACCTCCTCCAAACCATTCACCGGGAAACCCGAGTGACCGTCCTCCATATCACCCACAGTCCCCAGGAAGCCCGGCGACTGAGCGACTGCCATTTCCGTCTCATCAACCGCAAGCTCGAGGCCCTGGATCAGTAGAGCTCGCCGGCCCTACGATCGCTCGGGACGTCGATCCCACACCCTCAGCTCTCGTTCCAGCGCTACCCCCACCCGACAAAGCGTCCCCTCGTCGAAGAGCCGTCCCCACAAGGTCGTGCCCGTCGGTGTCTGATCCTCTCGGAACCCCGTCCGAAGCGTCAGCGATGGATGCCCCGTGAAATTGGTCGCCACCAACAGCGGATTCCCAAAACTTGGCGCACTCACTAAATCCACTGAATCAAAGACCCCAGCCAATCCCTCCATCGCCTGCCGGCGCAGTCGATCCAATTGCAGCCACTCCACCGCCGGAACGTACCAGGCTTTTCGGAAGAGATTCGGCCATGCCCCACCGGATTGACGAACCAACAAATCGTCACGGTGACTTCTGGTCAGGGCTTCGAATGCCGCCGCCGCCTCAACGTTAAGAATGGTGTATAGCAGCGAATAGGGCAAATCGGGCAGATCGACCTCCACCAATTCCAACCCAAGCCCACGAAGCGCCCCCAGGGCACGCCGATCACCGTCGCGCCCCTGCCCCTCGAACCAACGGGGAGAATACCCGACTTTCAATCCTGAAAGATCCCGCCGCCCATCGTAATCAAAGCCGCAGTCCACTGAGGACGGATCTCCCTCATCCGCCCCGTGGATGGCCGCCAACACCAACGCGGCATCCTCAACCGTTCGGCAGATAGGACCAATCTTGTCGAGCGACCAACACAGTGGCATGGCTCCCGTTCGGGCCACCCGGCCAAAGGTGGGCCGCAGGCCGGTCGTCCCGCAGCGCATACAGGGTGACACAATGGATCCCAGGGTTTCGGTTCCGATTGAGAATCCGACGAGCCCGGCAGCCGTCGCGGCGGCAGAACCCGCACTCGACCCACTCGATCCCTGCTCTGGGTTGAAGGGATTTCGGGTTGTATCATCGAACCAGACATCCCCCATCGCCAGGGCGCCCAAGGTCAATTTGGCCACCAAAACAGCCCCCGCCCTCTCCAGACGTTGCACGACCGCCGCATCTCGCTCCGCCACACGATCGCGAAAGGGAGCGGCCCCCCATGTGGTTGCAATTCCCGCTGTGTCCAGCAAGTCCTTCGCGCCCCAGGGGATTCCATGGAGGGGGCCGCGATAACGCCCTTGGGCCAACTCCCGATCTGCGCGGCGGGCTTGTTGTCTGGCCAAGTCCCGGGTCAGGGTAACCACACAGTGCAACCGGGAATCAAAGCGCCCAAGACGACGAAGATAGATCTCGGTCAACCGTTCACTTGAGAGCTGACGGGACCGGATCCATTCCGAGAGGTGGGTCACCGGGGCATAGGCTATGTCTTCCTCGGTGTCCGGCAGCCTGGGCACCGCCGCTTGGCTCAGGACCACACGATTGGCCTGATCGGGTCGGGAGCGCCCCGGAAGAAGGGGGTCAAACCGCATTGCGGGGCTCGACGACTCGTCCAAGGAAACCTGGTCAAGGCGTTGTCGGAAGAGGGTCAACTGTCGCTGAACGCCCGGCAAGGCCAGCGTCATCTCCTCCGCCGAAAAAGACATCCCGGCCACCCGGGCGCTCGCTTCCAGATCCTGCAGCGTGAGGGGTTCGCCCCTTGCCGACACCTCCCCTATCTGGGCTCCATCAGAAGAGGAGGATAGGAAGGATGCGCCCGCCAAAAGTGAGCCCCACGACGCAACGAACTCTCTCCGGGTCAAATCGATGGAAGTCCCTGATGCCATGGGCCAACATCATAAAACGCCACAGGCTCTCGTCAACGACCTCCCCACCCAGGCGTTTCTCCCCGGACATGGTCTTCCCCTCGAAGCGATCGGAGGCGAACCCGCCCCCGAGAGCGTGCGCCCTCTCGGCGCACAAAAAAAGGGCCTGTGCAACAGGCCCTTCGAAACGATTCGGGATCGACGACCCCTTACTGAAGCTTTTCCAGGGTTGCCTTGATGGCATCAAAGTCCGGCAAGTCCTTCGGCGTCGCCGTTTGCTCGGAGTATTGAACCACCCCTTCCTTGTCGATGACAAAGGCGGCCCGCGCACTGACCGCCCCAAACCCCATCAGATCGTCGAGCAACACGCCGTAGTCCTGGGCCGTTTTCTTGTTGAGATCGCTCGCCAAGGTAATCCCAATATTCTCTTTTTGCGCCCACGATTCCTGGGCGAACGGACTATCCACGCTGATCCCGATCACCTGGGCATTCAAATCCTCATATTGCTTCAACCCTGCGGTGACATCACAAAGTTCCGTCGTGCAGACGCCGGTAAACGCCAACGGGAAAAAGAGTAACACCGTACTCTTGCTGCCCGCGTTGTTGCTAAGTGAAACGTCACTCACGTCATCACCCCGTTTGGACTTAAGGGAAAACTCAGGGGCTCGAGTACCTACTGCAATTGCCATGCTTGTTCTTCTAAGGTTGAGAGTTGTAAACTGCAAACGGTTTATAGGCAGAGGGCCTCTTCCCTGTCAATTTGTGAATCATTCGAACCACTAAAACCCGGAATCACCCAGCGCTCACCATCCAGCGGCACTGCCGTTCCGGCAAGCCCGGGAAGATTTGACGGTCCGGAACCCAGTCCATAGTCTGAACCCATGGCCATCACGGTAAATGGAGAGCTCGTTGATCAGGAACTGGTCAACCAGGAGTTCTCACAAATCAAATCCTGGCATGAGCAGCGCAGCCAAGTCAGCTGTTGTGAACGAGACGATGAATTCCTCGCCCAGGCCAAGGAGAACGTCATCGGCCGCATCCTTTTGAATCAGAAGGCCCAAGCCACCGTCCCCGACCTGACCGAATCGGAAATCGACCAGGCCCTGGACCAGTTGAAGAAAGACTGTGGAGGAGAGGCTGAATTCATGGCCCAAGCCGGAGTGCTCCCCGATCAGATGGACCAAGTCCGCCAACAAATCGCCCTCAACGGAAAGGTCGACAAGCTCGTCAAACAAATCTGCCAAACCAACACCGAGCCTTCGGAGGCGGTTCTTCGACAATTCTATGAAGATCATCTCGATCTCTACACCACCGAGACCCGGATCAAGGCAATGCACATCTATAAATCGCTTCGACAAACGGAAGACAAAGAGGCTCTCTTTGCGGAATGCTGCCGGACTCGGGAGGCGTTGGTCAGCGGAACGGATTTTGCAGAAACCGCCAAGGCATTCTCAGACAAACCCGAAGAGGAAGTGGATCTCGGCTGGTTCAAGCGAGGCGAGCTCATGGATGAATTCGAGTTCGTCACCTTCTCAATGAAGGTCGGGGAAATCAGCCCGGTGTTTTCCTCGTATCACGGATTTCACATTGCCAAGGTCACCGACAAGAAACCCGCCACCGCAAAACCCTTCGAAGACGTTCAAGACCTGGTCAGGGAGGATCTCAACCAAGAAAGCAACAACCAGGAACTCAAAACCTACATCGAGGCACTTCGTAGCGAAGCCGTCGTCGACGAGACCGAAGACGAAGAATCGCCGTCGTAGTTCCATCCGGTTGCCCTCCCTTTCCCCCTTCCCATGAACCCCCTCAACCGTCGCACCCAAGCGTTTCTCGAACTGATTGCAACCGACTCCCTTCCCGCACTCGGCCCGGAGATCCGGGCTGGCGTGAAGTCCAAACGCGAACTCTTGCCGGCCATCGACGCGTTCTGCTCCGACCAGAACATCACCGGGCTGCCCAGGGAACTCCTTCGCTCGGCCGGGTTGCTCTGGCACGACGATCTCGAAGGGTCCCACGAAATTTCCCAGTGCATCAAAACCGCGGACGGCAGTTTTCTCCACGGGATCATGCACCGCCGCGAGCCGGACAACAGCAATGCCAAATACTGGTTTCGCCTCGTCGGCGAGCACGCCGTCTATCCGAAACTGGCTGCCGCGGTCGATTCCGTCGATGCCGGGGAAGGAGGATGGGGACCGGCCTCTGATCGTTTCCTTGCCGATGGTCGGTGGGATCCGTTTGCCTTCGTGGATGCCTGCACCCGATCGGCACCGTCCCGAACGTCAACGGCAAACGACCCAATCCTACAGCGGATTCAAGGGTTGGAATTCCAGCTCCTGCTGGATCATTTTCTCTCGGGATAGGAAGCCCAGGTCCGCCTTCGGGGCTCAGCCCGACTGCTCGGCGGAAAGCAGGACATCCACCAAACCGTCGATGGTATGGTCGAGCGCCTCGATCTCCGGTTCAAAGCCCAATGAAACGAGCGCCTTGCTCGTTTCCGGTCCAATCGACGCAAACTTGAGATTGGGATTCTTTTGACGCAACGCCGCCAACTCAAACCGCTCATGAAAATGAGTCACCGTTGAGCTGCTGGTGAAGGTAATCCAATCGGCCCCTTCCTCGGCCAGTCGAGTGGCCGCGCCATTGTGGTCCTGGGTTTCGATCAAGGTTTCATAGACGGGGATCTCATCCACGATCGCCCCCAGAGCCGACAATTCCCTGGGCAACTCCGGATTGGCCACCTCCGCACGAGCAAGCATGATCTTTAGGTTATCGACGCTTTCAAATGCGTGAATCGCTGAGGCCACCTCACTGGCCACATACTTTTGAGGGACGACATCCACGTGCAAATGGAGGTTCGCGATTTTTGCCGCTGTCGCCGGTCCCACGGCAGCGAGCCGGATATTCCCCAAACTTCGAATATCATTGAAGGCCCGAAAGAAATAATCAAAGAACGCCGTGACGCCATTGGGACTGGTGAAGACGAGCCAATCGTACTGTCCCAAACCGGCCATCGCCTCGACGACCAACTCGCGTCCTGTGGGAGGCCCGATCTTGATCGTGGGAATCTCCATCACATCCGCACCCAGTTCCAGTAAGCGGCGCGACAATTGGCTGGCCTGGGTGCGAGTGCGTGTCACCACCACTCGCCGCCCGAAGAGAGGACGCGTCTCAAACCAGTTCAAACGGTCTCGGAGATCAACCACATCGCCCACCACCGTGACCGCCGGCGCCTTGAACGATTGGGCGCGAACTCGATCGGCGATATCGCCCACCGTTCCCACCAGCGTCTCCTGACGTCCCGTCGTGCCCCACCGCACCATCCCCACCGGAGTGTCCGCCGAGAGGCCATGCCTTTGGAGGTTTTCCATAATCCGCCCGATCCGTTCCACCCCCATCAGAATCACCTTGGTTCCTGGAATGCGGGCCAATGCCTCCCAATCGATCCGGGAGGTCTCCTTGGTCGGATCCTCATGACCGGTCACCACCGTGAAGCCCGAACAGATATCACGGTGGGTAATGGGAATCCCGGCGTAATTGGTGGCCGCGATGATCGAGGTCACCCCCGGAATCACCTCGAAGGTCACTCCCGCCTCCCTCAATTCCTCTGCTTCTTCTCCACCCCGACCAAAGACATAGGGATCCCCTCCCTTGAGTCGAACAACGGTCTTCCCCTCTCTTGCTTTTTCAATGAGGAGATCATTGAGCTTGCCTTGAGGAATCGCGTGGTCTTTCGCCCGCTTGCCGCCGTATATGAACTCCGCCTCCCGGGGCGCCAACCGAAGCAAGTCCGGGTTGACCAGCGCATCGTAGACGACTACATCCGCCCTACCCAACAACTCACTTCCCCTCAAGGTCAGGAGCCCGGAATCCCCGGGACCAGCCCCAACCAAATACACACATCCGCTGCCATCAGCCATTGACCGTAGTCTAGCCCCCCTTTGGGAGAGACGCAATTCGAACTCGGCAAGGGTGCCCATTCGGGGAGAGAAACGATTCCTCAGCAAACAGCCCCCCCCTCCCGATCGACCCGGGCCATTCATCACCGCTTCAGTTCGTTCGACAACGTGACGCGCGTTCCATCCCATCGCATCCGCCGTTGCGCCCCGCCCCAAAATTGCCTAGGTTCGCGGCCATGCAAACCGATCAGCCCTTCTCCCCCCCCCAGCGCCTGCTCATGGGGCCCGGTCCGAGTAACGCGGCCTCTTCCGTGCTCCAGGCCATGTCCCATCCTCTACTCGGCCATCTCGATCCTGTATTTATCGCCATGATGGAGGAGATCAAAGGGATGCTTCGTGACGTATTTCAGACGAAAAATGAGATGACGTTCCCCGTGAGCGGGACGGGCAGCGCAGGCATGGAGTTTTGCTTCGTCAATCTCATTGAACCGGGAGACGAGGTGGTGATCGGCGTCAATGGAGTCTTCGGAACCCGGATGTGTGACGTCGCGGAACGTTGCGGCGCCACGGTTCATCGCGTCGAGGCGCCCTGGGGCGAGATCATTCGACCCGACCAGGTCCGGCAAGCGCTCAAGGACATCCAGCCAAAGCTCGTCGCGGTGGTGCATGCCGAAACCTCAACGGGGGCATTGACCCCTCTTGAGGAGATTTCACAGATCGTTCATGAAGCCGGCGCATTGCTCCTGGTCGATACCGTGACCTCACTGGGAGGATGCCCCGTCAGGGTGGACGAATGGAAGATCGATGCCGTCTACAGCGGAACCCAAAAATGCCTCAGTTGTCCGCCGGGGCTGGCTCCCGTCTCCCTCAGTCCCGCAGCGCTCCACGTGGCCACCCAGCGAAAAACCAAGGTTCACAGCTGGTACCTCGACGTCAATTTTCTGGCGGCCTACTGGGGAGAGGAACGGGTTTACCATCACACCGCGCCGATTACCATGAACTACGCCCTGCATGAAGGCCTTCGCCTAGTGCTTGAGGAGGGACTGGAGGCACGGTGGCAGCGACATCAAAGCAACCACGAGCGCCTCAAGGCCGGACTCTCCGAACTGGGTCTGCGGATCACCTCCCAAGAAGGCCACCAGCTATGGCAACTCAACGCCGTCAGTGTGCCAGAGGGCGCGAGCGAACCCGAGGTTCGCCAGAGGCTTCTCCACGATCACAACATCGAAGTGGGCGCGGGTTTGGGGCCGTTGAAAGGGAAAGTCTGGCGGGGCGGACTCATGGGCGAATCGTCTCGATCC
>DEAY01000082.1 GCA_002348345.1 Verrucomicrobia bacterium UBA2970 | reverse complement strand
AGATTCCGAAGCCTTTCTCTGGGGGAATTTGAGCGAACTTGGTTTCTCCTTCAGCCATTCCCACGAGTGCTTCTGCGAATCCGGGAATCGTCTTCTTCGGATCAAGCTCGAACCTCAGCGGTTGTTCTCGGGTAGACTTGAGCGCGATTGTTCCGTCATCTAATTTAACGGTTACTGCGACGGTTACTTGGTCTCCGATTTTTGCTTTTGAACTCACTGTGTTGATTGTTGATCCTATCTCGGGGTGGCGAAGGTTGATCTGATTCTATGTCAGTTTCTCAGCGGTTTTCTTGAGTGAGACGAATACCAGCGCAAAATAGAGCGCTCCTGCTGTGATGCCTGGCGCGGCTGCATAAATATCGGATGCCCAACTTGAACTCTGGAAGAAAAGGAATACCGCGATCCCCAGAGCGCATCCCGCAATAGCCAGCCGTTCAGAGCATCGACCGCCAAGCGAGAGAAAGATTACGAGCGGAACAAAGGCACTCCCGAGGATTCCCCAGGCATCCAGAACGACGTTAAACACGGAACGGTCTACATTGGTGGCCAGGAGTGCTGCCGTCGTGAGTACGAGAGCTGTCATCCCTTTGGCAAATCGTATTCCTTTTGGATTTCCCCGAAGCACATCGTGCGTCAGGGCGGCTGAGCAGGAGAGAATGATCGAGTCTGCTGTGGACATTGCCGCCGCGAAGAGAGCGGCTAGAATGAGCCCGGCAAATACGCTCGGTAAGAAGGTTTGGGCCATTTTTGCCAGAGCCAGTTCCTGATCAAATTGGCCGGTTTCGTTGAATACCAAACGACTGAGCAGACCGACAATGATCGTGGCTCCATAAAAAAGCGTAAACCAACCGTAGTAGTAGAATCTCATGCGGGTGACATTCTCTTCTCGGTCGAGGCACATGTAGCGGATGACAATGTGAGGTTGGCCAATCACTGCGATGCCGCCGAAAAGCCAGCCAACCACAAAAAGTGTGACACCAAGTGTGGTTTTCTCGGGAAACAGCTTCATGAATTCCGGAGGGAGCTTGGCCCAGGACGAGAAGGTCTCGTTCCATCCGCCGAGGCTTTGAATCCCGACAAACATTAGCATCCCCATGCCAATTACCATGACGAGGGATTGGGCAACGTCAGTCCAGATCGAGGCTCGAATGCCGCCGAAGGCGCTATAGGCGAGAACAATGATCGCTCCGATCATCACTCCCAAGCTTTGAGGCCAGTTGAGTAGCACGCTGGTGGCTTTGGAGCCGGCCATCAGTTGCCCAGAGGCGTAGAGCGTTAGCAGGATGATTGTGAGAATCCCAACTAAGCGCTGGAGCAGGCGATCATGACGCCCCTGCCAAAACCCCAAGAGTCCCCCGAATGATTCGACATCGGTCTTCTGAGCCTGTCGACGAATGGGGCTGACACTGAGCAGAGAAACCGTCAAATCTCCCACGATCCAGCCCACCATTAGCCAAATGGATGATAGGCCCATTTGGTATGTCGTTCCGATCATTCCGGTAAACATGAAACCGCTGTTGTTGGTTGCGATGGCCGAAAGTCCAACTAATGACGGAGGGACTGACTTGCCTGCTACCAGGTAGTCAGAAGTGCTCTTCCGAGCGAATCGGGCTGACCAAAGTCCAATACCCAGAAAAACCAAGAGGAAGAACGTGAAGCTGAGGTGGATGGCCATGATGGATTAGGTTAACCCAGCTGCCGGATGGTCTCCCGAGAGGCGATGAATTCCGGACGTGGGGGTTGCGCGCAGAAAGGGTCTTCCACTCGATTTGACATGGCGTTGAAGACCACAAATGCATTGCTGCGAGGAAGCGGCGAGATGTTATTGGCGCTTCCGTGCATGGTGTTGCAATCAAAGATGGTGACACTTCCCGCAGGGCCGACCGGGACCCGGATGCCACCCCCAGAATAGAGAGTGCTGAGGCTGTCGTTGTCCGGGACGCCGATGTATTGGTTTTTGAGCGATTTCTTGTAGTTGTCACCCGGGGTCTCGCCAACACAGGAGATGTATTGTTTGTGCGATTTGGGAATTAACATGAGAGAGCCGTTGTAAGCGGTATTATCTGTCAGCGCGATGGACATACTGAGCGCTCGCATGCGCGGCATGCCATCTTCGACATGCCATGTTTCAAAATCCGAATGCCAGTAGAATCCCTGGCCTCGAAATCCTTGCTTTAGATTGAGTCTGGATTGATGGATGTAGATGTCATCATTGAGCAAGTATTGGGCAATTCTCACTAGGCGCGGATCCGTGGCGAGATGGGTTAATCCGGCTCCTATTAGGTGAAAGGCGAATAGCGAGCGGAGCACGGATGATTCAGGTTCCGTAATCGCTTCCGGGCGCTCTAGCATCTTGGGGTCTACCGCTAGCCTAGCTAACTCCCTACGAAACATTTCAATTTCTGATTCGGCGAACAGATCCTGAATGACGACAAAACCCTTCCGCTCATACTCCGCGACCGAGTCTTCAGTCAGGGGAGAGGGAATCTCCTTGCCGGAGGCATAGACGACGGGATCTTTCCGATCAATGATGCTGGGCGTTTCTGCTTTTCGGGAGGGATAGTGGTCTGTTCTGGCTTCTTTGGTGGTCGTTGTCATTAATTGAGTCGAGAATGGTGAGCTAGAGGGAATTAGAAGATGGCTGCTCCACCAGTGGGTAGGCGCCGGAGTCGTCGTGCACTTCTTTACCCGTTAAGGGTGGGTTGAAGACGCACGCCAGTTTCATTTCCGACCTCGCTTTGAGGATATGCCGATCGTGCCGATTTAATACGTAAACGGTGCCTGGTGAGATCTGGTAGGTTTTACCATCAGCCAGAGTTTCAACTTCTCCTTCACCTTCCATGCAATAGACGGTTTCAAGATGGTTTCGGTATTCCATCTCTGTTTGGGTTCCGGCATAGATGGTGGTGATGTGAAATGAGTAGCCCATTGAATCGTCTTTCAAGACGAGTCGCGTGCTTTCCCAGTTTGAAGAGCAAACTCTACGTTCTGTTTTTTCTGCTTCGCTTAGTGTGCGTACGATCATGACCAAGTGGTAATAGGTTTCGGATTGATAATTTTGGCGAACTGCTTTCGTTGCGTTGCCGTTTCATCATGAATGACTTCGTCGATAGCTTGTTTGACCCGATTCAGTCCATCCTCGAGATCGGACTGTGAAATGTTAAGCGGGGTGAGGAACTTGAGCACTTGCCCTTTCGCGCCGGAGGTTTCGATCACGACGCCTTTCTCAAAGGCACGTTTGGCGACGGCTGTGGCACGTTTTCCGGATCCAAAATCAAGTCCTTGAACCATGCACCGGCCTCGTAGTTGGATAGACTCGCCGGGGCCTGAGTCCAAGTAGTCTTGGAGCCGGCCTTCGAGGACGGAGCCGCGTTCTTGGATTCGGTCTGCAAACTGTGAATCCTGCCAGAAGATTTCGAGCGCGCGGCGAGCGGTAACAAAGGCCAGGTTGTTGCCGCGGAAAGTTCCGTTGTGCTCGCCCGGTCGCCAGTTGTCTAATTCTGGTTTGAGAAGAACCAGAGCCATGGGAAGCCCGTAACCACTGAGTGACTTGGACATCGTGACGATGTCTGGTTCCAAGTCTGCATCGCTAAAGCTGAAAAACGAGCCTGTGCGACCACATCCCATTTGGATATCGTCGATGATCAGCAGCACCTCGTGTTTACGACATACCGTCTGTAAGTTCTCGAGCCACTGGAGGCTGGCAACATTGATACCTCCCTCACCTTGAACGGTTTCCGCGATGACGGCTGCTGGCTTAGGAATGCCACTGGCAGTATCTGAGAGAATTCGATCGAGGAAGTCCGTGGTATCAGTTCTGGGGCCAAGGTAGCCGTCGAATGGAACAAAATCGGAGCCCATAACCGGGAGACCGGCTCGTTCGCGGTAGAAATCATTTGCAGTCACGGCGAGAGAACCCGTCGAGACTCCGTGGAACGCATTGGTAAAGGAAACGACGTGAGAACGGCCCGTGACTCGGCGGGCGATTTTGAGAGCTGATTCGACGGCGTTGGTCCCGGTGGGGCCGGTAAACTGGACTTTGTAGTCCAAGCCCCTCGGTTTGAGAATATGACTTTCGAATACTTCTAAAAACTGTGCTTTTGCCTGAGTTTCCATGTCCAGCCCGTGTGTAATCGAATCGTTGGCGAGATACTCGATCAGAGCTTCTTTCAGCTCCGGGTGGTTGTGGCCGTAGTTTAGGGTGCCGGCTCCGGAAAGGAAATCCAGATAGCGCTCACCTTTATCGGTGTGTAGAAAACTGCCTTTTGCTTGAGTGAAGCGGACGGGGAACGATCGGCAGTAGGATCGCACGTTTGATTCTAGTCTCTGGATGGTATTCATGAAAATGTCGTCGGCACGAGGTGTTTAATCGGACCGACCCGAATCAGGTGTTCGGGACTGTGGTTTTCGGAGCCAAAGTGATGCGCCTCAAATCCACTGCTCTGGGAAAACTCGCATTTTAGTTCTTTGGCGATACTTTGAAATAGCTTGAGCGACGGGGAGTTTTCCGGGGCGACGGTTGCTTCAATGTATTGTGGGAGTGGCAACTTCGAGTCCTTGATGAGGTCCAAGATCAAGGTCTTGCCCAGACCCTGTCCTCTGGCAGATTCAAGGACGCCGACCTGCCAAACAAAAAGGACCTCAGGTGACCGGGGCTTTCTCAGTCCGGTTACGAACCCCACGATACTCTCCTGGTCTCGAACCACCCGGCAGGTATCTCGGAAAAGGGAACAGCAGAGCAAGTAAGTGTAAGTCGGATGAAGGTCGAGGCTACCGGAGTGCTCAGCCAGGAGCCGCATCGATGCGGCATCTTCCAGAGTGGGCTTTTCGAGCGATCTGGTTGGTGGTTGGGATGGTGAGCGTTTGTGCATTAGATTTTGCGGGCTTCTTAAGTCCTCCAAGGTCAGGCCATAATTACCTAGGCGATCAAGGCTGCCGTGAATTCAACGAAGTCTGCTTTGCGTGCCCCAACGTAGATGTCGGCATAGAGTTGCCCGTTGTCTTCCAATTCGTCCGTGGCGATTCCTCGTTGTTTAAGGATCGCAAGCGTCTGCTGCTGCTCTTCTGGGGATTCGAAGTTTCGTTGCGGCAAGGGCCGGTGCGAAAGCCTTTCAAAGCGAAATCCGTGCTCCTGAAAGCAAGTCATGATGGGGCGCGGATCAAACATCCTTAGGATTGTTGTCACGATGAGTGGTCCGACGTTTTCCGGTGTTGCCTTGCCCAGTTGCGCTAGTACGGGAGCTAGGGTCTTGGGACCCACGTAGCCAATCACGCCGGTGCTAAACAAAAGATTACACTGTTGAATGGAAGCCGTTTCCTCGGTTGATAAGGTATCGCCTGCTTCCAGATTTTTTGCGATCCCTTGCTCCACGAGGCCCACTGCCTTGGCAAATGCAACGGCGTTTTTGGCTTGATCCAGCCCGATGCACTTTACGTCCGGCTGGCTGCGGCGTTGGGCCAGCCATTCGGTGGCTCTGGCGATGCAAGCGTCGACGCTTTCAGATTCTTCCGAAGTAAAAAATGCCGACAAGGAATCATAGTTTGTCTGATGGAGCACGAGTGCCGATCCAATCCCATAGGAGCAACCAACATCCAGTATGGTTGGGGAACCCTGGGGGCCGTTGCTGCGTCGTGCGTGATTGATTGCTCGGGAAAAGAACGGTGTGGCATGGTCGCCGATTCGATAGCCAAGCCCCGCCATTTTGGCTAGGTAGGCGTGAGGAGTCCGTGCGTTATAAACATCGTCGAACGATGCTTTGGCTTTGTTGGCAATCGTATACTGCATTTTGCTTAGCAAGCGAACAGGCGGTGCAATGGTTCCAAGACACCAAAAACTCGGTATCCGAAGAATAGGCCAGACAGGCACTGAAAACGGAGGAATTCGGTGCAAAGTGCATTCTTTTTCGGTTGCTAATCCACCCTAAGCGGATCCCATGCCACTTTGATAAAGCGTCAAAACTCAACAAAAAGGAAAGGTTTAGAGGAGGGAGATTGAAGGTGAGCGTGCAAAATGCACGATATGGGTGGGATGGGTTGCGAATTGCAATGTTCTAGCTGTGGCGTCGGGCCGTTCTCAGTGCTGTGGTCCTAGATGCGATATCGTCGGCGTTTCCGGTAGAGCGTGGCTTTATCGATGCCAAGAACCCGGGCGGCTTCATCCTTTGTCTTATGGCGTGCGCAGACAAGTTTGATGTGTTCTTTCTCGACGTTCTCAAGAGAAACATCCTGTCCGAGAATGCCCTGATCCTTGCGTGGTTTTCGAGTGGGGCTGAGTTTGCTGGGGAGGTCTTCGAGTTCGATGAGTTCGCGCTCGGCCATAATGACGGCTCGCTCGACGTAGTTTCGAAGTTCCCGAAGATTTCCCGGCCAGGAATACCGGAGGAGGGCTCGATCCGCCTTTGCCGAGAATCCTTTCACCGGTTTTCGGCATTGTTTGGCGAAAAACGTTAGGTAGCTGTTCGCGAGCTCGAGAATATCTCCCGGCCGCTCACGAAGCGGTGGCATGGTCAGGTTGATGACATTGAGGCGGTAGAGTAGATCTTCTCGAAAGGTTCCCGACCGAACCGCATCCTCAAGATTGATATTGGTAGCCGCGATGAGTCGAATGTTTGCTTGGTGAGTTTGCGTTTCTCCGACTCGTTCGTACTGTCTCTCTTGTAGCAATCGGAGAAGTTTCGGTTGAAGATCGAGCGAAAGTTCTCCGATTTCATCCAGGAACAGCGTTCCACCATCTGCCTGGGCGACTTTTCCCCAGGTGTCCTTCACTGCGCCGGTGAAGGCGCCCCGAACATATCCGAATAATTCGCTAGCGAGCAATTGGGGCGAAAGGCTGGGGCAGCTCACCGTGACAAAGGCTTGATCAGCAGCATCGCTGTTCTCGTGAATGAACCGTGCGAATACCGATTTACCCGTTCCATTCTCGCCTTGAAGCAGAATTGAAGCCGGGGAGTTTGCTGCTTTCGCTGCTACCTCAAGCGCTCCGGTCATCACGGGGTTTGTTGTATTAAAGGAGAACGGGGGGAGATCTGAGTTTACCTGAAGTTCGAGTTCACTGAGGCGGCCACGAAGTTGCCGGTTTCGGCTAATTCGATTCAAGAGCACACGCACTTGGTCGCTCGTAAACGGTGCCGTGATCCAATCTAAGGCCCCAAGCCGAAGGGCCTCGACTGCGGTCTGCATGCCATCAGCTGGCGTGACAACGACGATATCGAGGTTCGGATTACTGTCCTGTAGTTGTGATAGCAACTCAAAGGAGTCCGCGTCGGGAAGCTGCAGATCAAGCAGAACGAGATCAAAGTAGGTTTGATCCAATTGGGACAGAGCATCGGTCCCCGTGGTTGCTCCCACGACGCTGTGCCCGTCCTCTCGCAAATCGTTGACGGTTGCGTTCAGAAGATCTTCTTCATCATCGACGATAAGTACCCGCATTCCGATTCCAGCCTCTCATACCTGTCAAACTGCCCCTGGTTTTTGAACTGTTTACCGATTTGCCTAATTCTATTCCCGATAATGTATTCTATCGGGAATAAAGAATATTTTGACGGAGCTAGCGGTGAAAAGCGGGGGCATCCACGATGCCATCGACGTCCTTCGTGCCCCGAGCAAGATTGGGGTAGTGTTCCCAGGATTCCAGAGGTATTTCTGCGTTAGCTAGGAGGCTGCAGAGTTTTCAGTGGTTTGGCCACCTCGTAGGGACGATTGAGCAGGGCTAGCTCGTGAGTGCTCTGAACCCCCGAGATCAGCCCCCATTCTTGTCCGGCATTTTCCCGTTATCACCCTCATAAAGACCGGAATTGAGCCGTTCCCCGCGTTATTGGAGTTTCTCGGATCCATGGTGTCGGTGCCTCGGGCAATCGCGTTCAATGTAGCTCTTCGCAATCCGGACACTTTCTGCCCCTACAAAAGTGTCCGCGAATTTTGGCCATCTTCGATCGTCTTGCCTTCCCGAGCGGGATCGCCCGTGTCATATGTTTGGGTGTGATGAGATCAGTGCATGACAGTTCGCTGAAATTGGTCCGTAAGCGGGAAATTGCGGAGATACTAGGAGTTTCGGTCCGTACGATCGAAAACTGGATGAATGAACGGCGTATTCCGTATCTGAAGGTTGACCGGATCGTGCTTTTTGATCCGGAAAAGGCGAAGCGAGCAATCATTAGCCAATACGAAGTTCCTGACTGTTAGGATTAGTATCTTTGCTGTTGATAGCCTCCGGGAACCATTTGAGTGCGGGTAATGAAGACATCGCCCCGGCTTTCGATGAAACGACTTAGGCGCGTCCTTGGGGAGGATGCTGCGTTCCTTGCTCTACCGCTGGGTCGGAAGAACCCCGGCAAGGATGGCTGGGATGAGTGTAGGGATGACCTCAAGCTAGCTCGGAGCAATATTGCCGTCCTGTTGGGACATAAGCACAGGAATCTCTGCAGCCTTGATTTTGATGATGATTTAGCAGCAGAGGAGTTCCTGAGAATAAATCCAAACGTCGGGAAGTCACTCCGGAGTCAGGCGCGACGAGGGTGCAACATATGGATCCGATTATTGGGTCAGTTTCCGAAAACAAAGCATCTCAAACATCGAGGCGAGACCGTAGGCGAATTTCGATCTGATGGGGGTTACACCGTTATTCAGGGGAAACATCCAGAGGGAGTAGATTACAAGATTTTGGTGAACGAGCCCGTGGTCTCTGTGTCTCTCTCCGATCTAAAATGGCTAGATGGTCGGAGTCTGGCCGAAGTTCTCCTATGCCACACAGAAACACAGAATCTCAGAAACGCAGAAACCCAAGATGTTGTAAGGAGGGAGCAGGTGGGGGTTGTGCACGATCACGCCGATTTGATTACAAGATGCATCCCTACTAGGGTTCACCAGACCAATCAGATGCAGTTCAAGCTTGCTAGGTTGGTGAAGGCGAGGGAAATGGAGTTGGGCGTGAGGATAGACCTATTCGAGGTTCACCGAGTATGGTATTCTCTTTCAGTGAAGTTTTTGCGCTCAGATAAGTCTGAAGAGGATTACTTGATGGAATTCCTTCAGCGGTATAATTGCGTCAAGACGCCGGATACTGATCCCGTGGACCTCGCTCTGGAACTCGCCGCTGAGAAAGACCCTCCCCGTGCTACTTTGAAGGCACCCGAGGGGCTACGGAATGCGGCCAAGATTTGCAGGGAACTCGCTCGGATTGGAAAGGGGCGATTTTTCCTTTCAGCCCGGGACCTGCAGCGAGTTCTGAAGCTGGGCGATCCTAAAGCGGCCCACAGGCTCCTAGCAGGTCTTCAAAGCCTCTCCGTTATAAAGCTGGTTGAAAAGGGGAGTCTCGCGGGACGCAAGGCGAGTGTTTACGATTACTTGGCCGAGGATTGATGTTGGGCAGTGAAACTGAGGTGAACCACTATTGGAGATAGAACAATGCCGGGGCCGCAGCGAACACTTTCGAAGGTCAAAGCGAGGGCAATTCTTGCCGAACTCAGGGACGGGAAAACGCTAGGAATTGCGTGTGACACGGTGGGAATGGGAATGAGTTCCTACTACCGGCACATCGAACGGTATCCTGACATCCTGGAAGAGATTAAAAGTATTCTTGATGCCCAGAAGCGAACACGTAAGGAGTTGGC
>DEAY01000210.1:1315-10608 GCA_002348345.1 Verrucomicrobia bacterium UBA2970 | reverse complement strand
CCCTATCCTTACCATGAAGCACCAGCAAAGTCACGAGAAGCCGCTCCGGATGGCCGAAACCATTCGCCCGATGCGGCGAACGCGCCGTCATCCAGCCTGCCCCAGCGCAAACGCCTCCTTCGAGGTCAAGGGGTCCGTCGCGCCTCCCTGCCATCCCATCCACGGTTGCTCATCCCCCTCGATCGAGACAAAAACACCTTGATCAGTTCAGACTTCCTGCGTATCCCGAATGAGCGTCGGGATCATGCCGTCCCGCCCAACAACGGCGGGACAGAATGCCTATGAAAGCCAATCAAACGACTGTTTTCAGAGCTGCGGTGATCGCGCTCCTCGCACTATTCCCAACCACCGTGACCGAAGCTGCGGACGCCTTCTGGACCACGAACTACGAGGCCGCCATCCGCAAGGCGGATCACGAGAAAAAAGATCTCCTGTTGAATTTCACCGGTTCGGATTGGTGCGTCTGGTGCGTTCGGCTGGACAGGGAAGTTTTTTCAAGGAATGGTTACCGCCGCGCGGCTGGCAAACAGTTCGTTCACGTCAAACTGGACTTCCCCCGGAATCTCGGACTGATCAAGCAAGAGACCCGACTCCAAAACGAATCGCTCCGAAAGATCTTCGATCCTAAAGGCTACCCGACCATTGTCCTCGCCGATGCTCAAGGGCGACCTTATGCAGAAACAGGATACAAGGCGGGCGGACCAGAGGTCTATCTCAAGCATCTCGACGAGCTCCAGGGAATTCGCCAACAAAGGGATCTTCTCTTCCATGAAGCCGGAAGACTCGCCGGCATCCGGAAAGCACGCAAACTCGGCGAAGCGCTGGCCACCGTCGGGGAAAGGCTTTCATCAAAGCACTATCAATCGACCCGATCTGAAATAAAGTCTCTCGATCCCCGTGACCAATATGGATGGCAGAATCAGTTTCGCAAGGTGGAGGAATCCGGAGACGAATCCGCTCGCATCCGCCGAATCATGACGGAATCAAGAATGAGGGCGGGCGACGAAAAAGAAATTCTCACCAGAATCGATCGAGAATTGGAAACCGGGTTCCAAGATCCAAGAAACCGGGCCATGGCGATGTTTGCCAAGGCAAGGCTGTTGCTTCATAACGGCCGAGGGAAAGAAGCTCGGGCGATCACCGAAACATTGAGCGATCAACTGGAATCCTTTCAAGGAACGATGCGGGATCAGATGCTGAGGCTTCACGCATGGGCAATGTGTGCCACCGGGGATGTGGAGGCCGGATTCGGATTACTTCAACAGGTCGCCGATCAACAAGCAAATCCGCACTGGAAAAGTATGAACCTGGGGAGGATGGCCAAGATCAAAGCTGATTTCGGAGATCGAGAAGGAGCGATTTCGGCATTCGAGCAAGCCATTCAAGTCGCCCCCAACAATCGAATCAAAGCCGCCTACCGGGAGGAACTCTCAAGGTTGACTGATGCCAGAGCCAAAGCCCCCCGCCTCATCAATCGAAGGGGGCAGCGAGAAGCGCCCGTGATCAGCGGAGCCCCTTTGGGAAATCCCACTCCGGATGAAACCCTGACTCAATACCTCGAACGCGCCCGGAAACAATTCGAAACGTTGGACAAAAACGGCGATGGCGTTCTTTCCTTGGAGGAACAAGGCACGGACCAACGAAAATGATCGATCGATCCCCCGGAGCTTGACTCAAAGGGACCAAGGTCTCCCGATCGGGTCCAGAGGAGCCCCTGACCCCTCTGAAGTTCAGACAGGGCTCAGGCAGATCCCGCCCCCCCCAATCGAGGCATTCGATTCCCCCTGTTGCCGTTCGATCCCTCCCCCCCACCTTCTCGCACGGAGTAGTCGTGTCGTGCCTCGAGGGGGCGATTCAAAACAAAGACACCCCCCCCAAGATTCGCCCCCGATCCCTACCTCCGAGGTGAATCCAACTCCTTCACCCGGATCTTGCGGTATCGTACAAACTCTTTGGTGTGATCCCCCCCCCCGTGCACCTGAAGCGCAATCCCGCCTTTTTCGATGTGGCGCAACTCGGTCTCCTGCCACTCCATGATCTTCACACCGTTGATCCAGGTGGTGATGTGAGGGGGATTGTGGACGATCCGGGCGCGCAGTTCGTTCCATTGACCGTGCCGCCAAAACAAAGGCCATGAGGCAGGGAGAACGGGCAACTTGATCGGGATGGCATCCCCGTCCACCTCCACAATGTCGGTCACCTTCTCCAGAAAACTAAAATTACGAACGGAAGGCCTCCCTCCCAGCCCTTCGCCATAGATGCCCATGAGGTTGCCATTGGCGTGATAGTCGATCATGGCTTGCCATGCCTTCCCGTCTTCCGTACTGCGAAGAAACAAGCCGCTATCCGGGCCATAATCATTCTTCATCTCAATCACGACTTCAAAATCCTTGAAGGTCTCGTCGGTGATGATGATCCCGCCATTCCCAGGAATGTCCTGAGTTCCATGGATGGCTCCGTCCTCAACAAACCACTTCCCACCCGATTGGTTTTGACTGGCTCGACTGTGCCCCGTCTTGGCACTGATGTGCCAGCCCTTCAGGGTCTTCCCATCAAATAGGCTCCGAAACCCGGGTTCGGCAGCTTGAAGCGAGGCACCTCCCAGAACAGCGGTCAGCAACATCCATTGAATTCTCATCTCTTTACTCATGATCACTTTGACACTCTTGATGATAATCCCCAAAGCCCACCCGACAATTCAAATTCTGAACGGTGAGCACCGTCCATAAACACCAAAGCGGGCAACCGTCGACAGCACGAATCTCGAGGGATTCTCCCACGCGCCACGTTACTCAGTTTCATTCCGTCGAATCATCGTGATTGTGTCTCAAGGTGTATTGCTCCCAGCCAGACACGATCCTTTTCGTCCTTCGCCAAACATCAGCGGACCATCTCAACAAAGATGCTGGCGTATCCATGAGCGGCTCTCTCCGCAACCGATTGGACTCCGGTTGGCCCAATCTCCGTTTCGATTCATACACTCCTGAACCGAGGATCTACCGAACGAATCGGTGGACTATTAACCCCATCTAGATTGTTTTGGGAACCTTCACCTTCGCTGATGACGCAATGGCGGCGATTTTTCCCCACGTGACCTCATCGATTGGAACCCCGTCACACGAACGTTCCGCTAGCGCGCGCGCCTCCGGTTCGCCCGGCATGAGCACCTCCGCAAAGCCCGAACGAACGCGACTCGACTTGACCCAATCGTAGAATCGGCTGGACTCGGAATCGTATGCCTCCTGGCCGGAGAACCACGCCGGATCCACGAAAATGGCAAACCAACCATTGCCGACCCGAGCCTGATCGGGACGACTGCAGCTTCCCCCACTCAAGGCACCGGCAAAAAGTTCGGCGAATACAGAGAGCGCATAGCCCTTGTGCCCCGCCATCGGCAATAGAGCACCCGGCGGATCGGCGTAGTAGGCTTCGGGATCCGTGCCTGGCATCCCCTTCGAATCAATGAATAATCCGGGACTGACGGACTCTTGTTTGGCCCGAGCGATTTTCAACTTGCCTTCGGCTATCGTGGACGTCGCCATATCCATCACGACCGCCTCCCGGTTCTTCATCGGAGCGCCACCGACCACCGGATTAGCGGACAAGCGCCTCTCGATTCCGCCATGCGGCGCGACCAGGACCCCCCCGCCGTGTGTGTTGGTGAGGGAAAGGTGAGCGATTCCTTTAGCCGCCGCGATTTCCGCAAATTCGCCCACCCGCCCTAGATGGGCCGAGTTTTTGAGGGTCAGGACGCACGCGCCCAACGCCCTGGCCTTTTCAATCGCCAGTTCCGTCGCTTCCCTCCCCATCAATTGACCAAATCCCCGCTGGCCATCCAAAACCAGAATCGCCCCCTCATCATTAAGCACTTTGAGTTCAGCGTGTGGATTGATCCATCCCTTCCCGATCCAATCGACATATTCGATGATCCGAATGACCCCGTGCGAATCATGCCCCTTCAAATTGCCCAGCACCAAGGAATCGGCAACCACGCGGGCAACCTTGTCAGGCACGCCGTGGGCTTGAAAAATCTCGGTCGTCAGAATCGTGAGATCAGATGGGAGGTAGAGAGGCATCAATATGATTTCCTGGGCAAGGCCCCGGACGGTTCATCCCGGAGCTTTTCCTGCCGGCCAGGCGGATAGCCAACCTTCGTGTTGGGCGTTCCCATATCGTCTCGCAGCTTCGAAAGATTTCCCGGCTCACTGAGGATTGTCCTGGCCTCTTTCACAAAGGCTGCCCACCGGTTGTTTGAAGCGATCCGGGGCACATGGGCCTCCAGCAATTCCCAGAGTTCCACAACAAAACCGGGGTGATGGTTGGACGGCTTCATCAGTTTTCCATTTCCGTAGCGGCCCCGTCAAGATCCCGGTAGTCCCGTCCATTGAGACTCCGAACGACTGACCGCATCCAACCCTTCAATTCAGTTTTCATGACGTTGAGTCTCTGAGTCTGTTCCGGATCACCCGATCGATCCTGGGACTCCATGGGATCGTCGGCGAGGTTGTAAAGCTCGTAGGTTTCACCATTGATGCGGTGCAACTTCCACGGCCAATCATTCCACGCCGCATGCCCATTGGCCGTTCCCTCCGGGAATTGCGGAAACTCGTCAACGTCCTTGCGCATGCGCTCCGGATGATGCGGCAAGGGGGCTCCGGATTGTTGTTTCTCCATGATCGCCTTCAGGATCCGATCGCTCCAGGTGGCCTGCCCCCCTTGAATCGGATGCCAGAACCCCATCGGCTGATGCCGTTGATTCACCTTTCCCCTGAGAATCTCGCTGAGGTCGACTCCATCGATGGGGTGCGGCCTCACCCTTGCCACGTTGGCCATGGACAGAAGCGTTGGATAGATATCACAGGTCCATGCCGGCACGCCACTTCTCCCTCTTAACCGACGGGCAGGCCATTCGATGATTCCGGGGATTCGAAGGCCGCCCTCGTAGACGCTTCCCTTCCGCTTGCGACCACCAGAGCTCGACTCGACGAGGCCTCCGTTATCGCTGCAGTACCACAAGATGGTGTTCTCCGCGATCCCGAAGCGCCTCAATTCACGGCGCAGTCGGCCCAGTTGCTGATCCAACAGAGTGATCTCACGGTAGTATCCCCCATGCGTTTCTCCATCGTAGAGGGAAGGACCTTCCGGAACCTCCCGATGCGGATCGTGGGGAGAGGGAAACCAGATGACCGTCAACATCGGTCGCCCTGAATCCTTGGACCGCTCGATAAAGTCAAGCGCATCATCCATGGCGATGACAGAACCCTTCCCGTGGCGCCGTTCGATCTTACCGTTCCGACTGAGGTAAGGATCCTGATCATAGAAATTCAGACCGATGACCCACTCGTCAAACCCCATCGCCCCGGGATTGCACGTCGAGTCGGGCTGACCCGATCCCAGATGAAACTTACCGAAAATGCCGGTGACGAAGCCGGCTGCCTTAAACGATTCTGCCAGGGTTTGCTCGTGGGGACGCATGTATCGGCCATGGTTGGTCACCTTCGTTCGAATCGGATTGCGCCCCGTCATGACGCTCGCCCGGGTTGGCGAACAAACCGGGGCCGCCGCGTAGAATCGGTCCAACACCAATCCAGCCTCGGCCATCGCATCGAGCTCGGGAGTCTGCACCACCGGGTGGCCATTGTAGCCGGTATCACCCCATCCCTGATCATCCGCCATCACCAGGATGATGTGGGGTCTAACGGCATCCCCCCCCCCAGAGACCCGCTCCCCCGGGGCGGCCAAAACGTCCGCACCGAGAAAGACGAGCAGCATCAGAACCACCGCCAGCGACCTAGGCTGTCCCATCGCATCATTGGAAACTTCCCACCCAAGCAGCGCCCGTTTCATGGATGTTTTCCTTCTACCGGTCATGGATCCCCAGGAGCTTGGCACCCCCGCCAATCCGAAGCAAGAACAGGCGCGGGCTGTGTCGATTCAACGAATCCACAAGGCCACCCGCCACTCGCTCTCCCTAGCAACCCCGTCCGGCGTGCATTGTGGGCTATCCCGACCGAAGCGGACACCTCATTGGCACCCCGCCCACGTTTCTCCAAACGGGGCATTGGCGGCTGATGATCGGCTCACCAGGTCATTCGGCTCTCCCTCTCGATGAAGCATCGGTCGGTGCTGAATCTTGTGGCGGCCCTGCCTCCCGACGGAGCAGTCGCGGCCGGACCAGGATTCCGTAAATGGCCACGCCGAGGATGATTCCCACCGAGGTCGACATCGCGGGAAGATGTTGAGTGCGAATGCCCTCAATCGGCGTTGCCGGGATGGTCAGGGCGGCCACCACTCCCAGCACCCAGACGAGCGCGGCACCGCCGATGAGCGAGCGGGCCCGTCCGAGTCGGAACCCATCGGAGGCGGACTGCGGATTACTCCGAAGGGCGGCAATGACGATTCCCGCATACCCCAGATATCCGGCAACGGCGGAAATCTGAGTGATGATATCCAGCGTGGGCAGGCCCAGGACCACTGCGGATGAAACAGCCCAGATGAACAGAATGGCATTTCGCGGCGTCCGGTGCCCGGTCTCGACATCGGCAAGCCAGCGCGAGCCTGGGAGCATGCGGTCTCGTGCCAGGGCGAACAACAAGCGACTGGTCGCGGCCATGCTCGCCAACCCACAGGCAAAGATCGATATTCCAATCACCACTCGAACCGGAGTGATCCAGCCCGGCCCAAGGGCCTGGGTGAGGATGAAGGTCAAAGGATCAGCGGCGTTCTGAGCCGACGCCAGATCCTTAACGGCGAGCAGAACGCCCGTCAGCAACAAAAACCCTGCGATTCCCGAACCCAGCAAGGACAGGATAATCGCGCGGGGCACCACCTTCCGCGGTTTTCGGGTTTCCTCGGCCAGGTCTGCAGCGGCTTCGAATCCGGTCAGACACCAGGCGCCCACCAACAGAGACAATGCCCATGCCCCCATTCCGGCGGGGGCTCCCGTCGAGGCGTTGGCCGGATCAAACAGCACTGCAGGTGAGGCCGACCGATTCAATGCGAGTAATATCAAGACGAGACTCAGGCCAAAGACACCCAACAACTCAGTCCAGACTCCGGTGTTGTTGACACGAGAGACCAGACGAATCCCGAACAGATGAACCAGGGCGGTGAGCGCAATCACGCCGAGAGTCAGTGCCGTCAATGCCTGCGATGAGTTCCACCCTCCCCCCAACCAGGAACCCGTCTGCGCGGCGAGGGTCGCACACACGCCGGGAAATCCGGTCAGGAACTGAAGGGTGAGCAACCAACCGACAAAGAAGCCAAAATGGGGATTCACCAACCGGCTGGTCCACTGGTAACCGTAGCCCGAAAGCGGCATGCGGGTCGACAGTTCGGCCAGGAGCAGGGCCACCAGCATTTGTCCGGCGAGAACGATCATCCACGACCATACGATGGAACCGCCCACCTGACGCAGGCCGTGCCCGAAATTGGCCGACACGCCCGTAAAGACCGAAATCAGTGAAAACGCAACCGCGAAACTGGAGAAACTCCCCATGCTGCGCCGAAGCTGCTGAGCATAGCCGAACCGGCGTAGATCCGCCGCATCACGGTCTTCCGATGGAGGGCTGGGTGGGGATGCAGGGGATTGCGTCATGAGGCATTGGCCACTGCTTTGTTCGTGGCTCTGATATGCCCTGGTTACTTGACGCGGCGACGTTAATCAAACACTTCTTCAATCAAAGGATTCATCCCCAGATCGCCTCGACTCACGCCGATTTATTTTTTCTGGTTTCGGAAGCCTGCTTGACTCGGCTCAAACTTTCTTCAAGTGCGTCATCGCCTGCATCGTTTCTAAACAGGATGGAAATCCACGATTACTGAACAACAATCGCCGAACTGGCGTTATCCCGGTCTCCAGACTCAGGCGTCCCAATACGATCGGCGGTCGAGTCATGCGGTTCGAGTTCTTCTCCCTGGCGCACCAAACGGAAGCTATTGAACACGACCAACAACGAGCCCACCACATGAAGGGCGGCAGCCATCACCGGACTGATAATCTTCATGGCAGCCAGAACCAGCCCCCCTATCACAAAGAGAATTCCAAACAAGAAATTCTGATTGATCACGGAACGAGTCTCTCGGGACAGGCGCACCAGGAAGGGCAGTCGACGAAGATCATTGTTCATCAAAGCAATCGTCGCACTGTGGATCGCCACCTCGCTTCCCGCCGCCCCCATGGCGATTCCCAAATCACCGGCTGCCAGCGCCGGGGCATCGTTCACGCCATCCCCAACGACCGCCACACGATATCCCTTGGCCTTCATCTTCCTCACAAACTCCACCTTGTTCTCCGGCAAGCACTCGGCCAACACTTCTTCACAGCCGATCCCTTTGGCCACTCGGGCCGCCACCGGTTTTAGATCGCCGGAAACCATGGCAATCCGCCGCACGCCCGCATCCATCAATGCCTCCAACGATTGCTTCGCCTCGGGCCGGGTACGGTCCTGAAGGCCGATCCAACCGGCAAACACACCATCCTTCGCGACGAAGAGCAAGCTGTAACCTTCGCCCTCAGACAGGTCCACATGCTCGGTGAATCCTGCCCCCAAACCGTTGTCCTTGAGCCATTGCGCACGACCGATCACAACGGTCGCACCATCGACATTCGCCTTGATTCCACGACCCGCCGCTTCTTCAAAGTCAACCGGTTCGGTGAGACTTAGCCCCGCCTCTCCCGCAAGATCAGCCAGTGCCCGAGCGGTGGGATGGTTACTGTATTTTTCCGCTGATGCGGCCATGTGCAAGAGTTCCGCGGGTTTCAGCTCCCCCACCGGCGCGAGTCGGCTGACTGCCAATCGGCCGACTGTCAGCGTGCCTGTCTTATCGAAAATAAAGGCGTTGATCTTTGCCGACAACTCAATGTCACTCACTTTCTTGATCAGAATACCAAGACGGGCCGCCGCCGAGAGGGCCGCGACCATGGCCGTTGGCGTTGCCAAGATGAATGCGTATGGACAAGCGATAATAAACACCGTTATCACGCGGCTCAAATCGTGGGTGAAGGACCAAACCAAAGCCCCAACCAAGAGCACCAAGGGAGTGTAAAACTCCATATACTGGTCGACGATTCGCATAATCGGCAGCTTGGTTTTTTCCGCTGCTAGGATCAGATCACGAACACGCCCCAGGGTTGTATCCTCCCCCGCCCGGCTGACCTTGATTTCCAAGACCCCTGTCAAATTCTGTGTTCCCGCAAACACTTCATCGCCGGCCTTCTTGTCAACCGGGAGCGATTCTCCAGTAATGTTGGCTTGGTTGAACGAACCGAAACCCGAAACAATGACACCATC
>DEAY01000210.1:0-890 GCA_002348345.1 Verrucomicrobia bacterium UBA2970 | reverse complement strand
GCCTTCGTCGGCGTTAGCTTAATCAGGGACTCGATCGACATCCTCGCCCCTTCCGCTGTACGGGTCTCGATGATTTCACCCAGAAGCATGAAGAAGGCAATCAGCCCCGATTCCTGGTAATTGCCGCTGCTAAAGGAGGCCACGACAGCAATGGCCACCAACTCGTTGGTGGTCAGCTTTCCCTTCCGCAGATCATTCACCGCCGTGAAAACGATCGGAAAGCCCAGAATAGCGGCCCCGATCATCGCGCTGAAATCACCGACAATCTCCCCCCGGGCAAACAGATAAGTCACCAGGAAGGAATTGATGATGAAAAGCAAGCCGACCAATGTCTGGGGAAGCTTGATCGGCATGCGCTCACGATCTCTCCCATATCCTGATTTTCCATCTTTGGAACTGTGGGCGTGATCAGCCTCCCCCTGGCCACCCCGATTCATCGAAGATTGAATTTCCATAATCTTATCAGCCCAAACCACTGGTCGAACAAATCCCGATCCGCTTGGCCGCGCAATCGACCCACGCGAATCACCGTTGAAAACCCATGATCTGATCTTCTCAGGTCATTGAATCAAATCGTTTGGTGGATGCAATCAATTTTGCAAACTGTTTGCAGTATTAATCTAATCCGATCAAGTTGCTCTTCCAAAACGAGCACAAGCTTTAACAGCCATCCCCCAGGGAGGGCCCTTTGTTTATCATTGAAACATCCGATGGAAACGCGGACCTGATTGCACCCCAACAGCACGATCCAATCCCTTTGCTGCCCATTCCTTGGCTCTTGAGGACAGTTGTGCCCCGTCTCTTTTGCACAATCCGAAGAATCTCCATTGGTCACCCGGCATCCTTACCCCATCAGTCGAAAACTGGAATTGGTGATTGTTCGTGACTTA
>DEAY01000200.1:1038-4821 GCA_002348345.1 Verrucomicrobia bacterium UBA2970 | reverse complement strand
CAATGTAGGCAAGATAAAGAAAGAAACGTTTTTTGTCCGCCTGCCGTGCCTTGAGATAGTCCACCGCCCAGTTGCTGAAGAGGTCCGTGGCGTGGCCGGGCGGGTCGATTTCCTGTTGGTTTCGGAACATGTAATTGTTGCCGTGCCGGCGATGTGTGTAGTAGTCATCCATCATATCCCCGAGAAATCCCTGGAAGTGGTCGAATCCCATTTCGTTGGGGGTGCTGGGTGAACTCAAACCCAGGTGCCATTTGCCGATGATCGCGGTATGATAAGCGGCGGGCCAGAGTGCTTTAGGAAGAAGCACGGTTTCGGGATCCAGGAAGCCCCAATTGTTGGGGGCGTGGGTGCGGATCACGCCCGGAACACCGACCCGGTCCGGGTATCTGCCCGATAGCAGTGCCGCCCGGGTGGGCGAACAGACCGGACAATTGGCGTAAAAACGGTCGAACCGCATTCCCGAGGCGATGAGACCGTCGATATGAGGGGTTTGGAGATCGGTGGCTCCATAGGAAGAGAGGTCACCGTATCCAAGATCATCGACGAGAATGACCAAAAAATTCGGTGGTTCCTCTGGAAGTCCTGCGGCGTTTCCCAGGGGGGGACTCATCGCCAGCGTTGCGGCCATGAGCAACAGGGTGAGAGGGGAAACCTTGGGGGGGCAGCAGGATCGATGGCGTCGGTCTTTCATGGTTTGGTTCGGGCCCTCTCAAATCGTAACGGTGAGGGCTCAGAGATTAATCGGGGCGGACAAAAAAAAATCAACCAAAAGGTCGTCTGGTGCTCATGGGGCGATTCGGGTGAATCTTACGGGGTCTTCAGAGATTGGACCTTGGTGTCCTTTCGATCGGAGGATAAGTCCAACTGTCAGTGGAATTCGGTTTCCTGGTGACCCGGATTAGCGGCTTTTGAATCGATGACGATAGCAGTAAACGAGGGGGAGGAGGATGCCAGGGAGCCAATGCACCAGCCCAAAAAAAATCATCCCCGACAGGAACAGGATGCAAAATGTGTAAATGAACCAAGGAGGAAAGATTCTGGAGCGTCCGTGATAAATCTTGAAGGACGCACTGATGCTACAGGCACCGATGAGTGCCATGAACAAGGTGCCAACGATTTCCCAGGCAGTCGAACCCTCTCCGGTTGATGAGGGATCTGAAAGGACTTGATAAAGCCCATAAATCCCTCCGGAGAAAAAAAAGAGGCCGGCAAAGAAAGAAAGGACGGCAAGGCAGATCTCAAAAAGACTGACCTTTCGCTCAATCGGTAAGTATCGACTCAGATTAAGATCGCTCACTTTTGGCTAGCGTAGGAATGGAACTCGTTTGACTCTGGGGATGGGTTGAATCTTTCGGATGGAATCATCATGTTTTCACTGCAATGAGGGTTCACAGGTTGACGTTTTGCCCAGGGCATTCTTTGCTTCCAGAAACGTCTCCCGAAGCCGTGTTCTGCTGACCATGGCTCAGGGGGAGGCGCCTTGCTCGGACACCATCCTCTGCTGAGTTCTGGCCAGACGATCATTCCATTTTTGGTAATGGCGACAAGAGGTATGGCTGAGGTTTTTTAAGATCGTGTTTCGAGATTATGGCATGTCAGCTTGGATAGGGTATTGACGAGATCGTTGATCTTGAACGGCTTAGAGAGCCAAGCATCTGGCCGATTGTCATCCGTGGCCTCGTATTCGAGCTTGTCGCTTGCGCCGCTCATCAGCACGGCTTTGATGTCGGGTCGAATTCGCTTGATCTGTTCGATCATCTCCAACCCGTTGATGTCGGGCATGGTATAGTGCTGAAAGCACGATATCGTAGTTTTCAGGGCGAGACGAGAAAGCTTCCAGAGCTTCCGGGGAGCGAGGGAAGCTATCCACTTGATAGCCCCGTTTTTTGAAGGTACGAACTAACGTCTTGAGAATTAGAGCCTCGTCGTCCACGACCATGAGGCGTTTGCCTTTATCTGGGGAGGCCGAAATCTCGACCTCATTGGAGATTTCAGTGAGGGTCTGGTTCAACTCCAGGGGAAAGTGAATGGTAAACGCGGTTCCTTTGCCTTCCAGACTCGACACGGTCATATGGCCGTTATGGCTTTGCACGATGCCAAAAACCACGGCTAAGCCCAACCCCGTGCCCTTGCCTGGGGCCTTGGTGGTGAAAAACGGATCGTAGATGCGTTCGAGGGTTGACCGGTTCATGCCAGAGCCGTTGTCCTCAAACAGAAGGCGTACGGTGGGTTGCCCCTGTTGCTCTTCGGGAACCGATGGTTCTATGGGAGCGGTCGAGCGTTCAACGGTGATGCTAATCCTTCCCTTTTCGTTTCTCATTGCCTGAGCTGCGTTTGAACCCAGGTTCAGGATGATTTGGTGGAGTTGAGTTTCTGAAGCCATTATGATCAGAGGCTCATCAGGAAATCGCTCGAGGATCTCGATCGAGTGCGGAATCGAGGATCGGATCAATCTGACGCTGTCCTTGACCGTGTGGACGAAATCCAGGGGTGACTTGGGGACTTCTTCGTTCCGGCTGAAGGTTAGGATTTGGCGGACAAGGCTTTGCGCGCGGCTGATGAGTTGTTCTAACTCATTCATTTCAGGTTTTGACTGAAGATCCTTTTCGTCCTCCTTCAAGGATTCGAGGTTGAGGCTGATGCCAGCCAAGAGGTTATTAAAATCGTGAGAAATGCCACTGGCCAGCGTTCCGATGGCCTCCATTTTTTGATGTTGACGAAGCGTTTCTCTCATTGATGCACGTTCTTCCGAGAGGTTTCGGTCGCGCTCTGCCTCAAGGAGTCGTTGTTGCATTCGGTTCCTAGCGATGGCTCATCCGACCCCGAGAATTCCTCCAACCGACAGCAGAGCAACCAGGGTTTGAAACCATAGTCGCTTCCAGAGCGGAGGGTGAACAATGATTTCAAGCGATTTTCCAGCGCTGTTCCAGATGCCCTGGTAGTTGGCGGCCCGCACCATGAATTTGTAGTGTCCGGGATCCAGATTGGCATAGGAAGCCGATTGGTTTTTTCCCGATTTCCTCCAGTCTTGATCGACCCCCTCCATATAGAATTCAAATGAGTTTCTTGTCGAAGTTCGATAATTCAGGGCTGCGAATTGGATTTCAATGAGAGAGAATCCCCAGTCCAATTCCAAGCGATCGGTTTCCGAAATACTCTTTTTCAGAGGGGATTGAGGGGAGGTGGGGCTGATGAGTTGATTGTCCAATCGCAGTCTTGTGAAGATCACGGGAGGGGGCGATGGAACCGAGTCTAGTTGGCTCGGGTTGATGATGAGCATTCCCTCGGTCGTGCCAAACAGCAACTCCTCACTCCCAATGCGTTTGTGGGCAGTAAACCGGTTGAACTGTCGCCCTGGTAATCCATTAGACTCGTCGTAAATCGTCATTTTTCCGCTCTCAGTATCGAGGCGCGTGATTCCATTAAAGGTGCTGATCCAGAGGTTTTTTGATTCATCTTCGAGGATCCCGCAGATTCGATCGCCTGAGAGTCCGTCTTTCGAACTGAAGTGGCGAATGAATCCCTTATCAGGAACGAACTCATGCAGTCCCGCCCCCAAGGTTCCGACCCAGAGGTGCGATTGAGAATCCATAAGAAAGGTGGAAACCCAAGTAATGGGTTGGTGACTATCGTTTTTGGGAAGCGTGTAAGAGACGAAATGATCATGGGTCCGGTCATAAAGGTTGAATCCGGAATTGGTTCCCACCCACAGTCGTTTGTCACGGTCCTCGTAGAGGACCCACACGAGGTTGCCGTTAATGCTCGTTGGATCATTAACGTCCG
>DEAY01000200.1:476-729 GCA_002348345.1 Verrucomicrobia bacterium UBA2970 | reverse complement strand
TGCTCGTTGGATCATTAACGTCCGTGTAATAGTGGTCAAATCCATCGATTTCAGGACGGTACCGGTTGAGTCCTCCATTCATCGTGGCGGCCCATAAAACACCGTAGGAATCCTCTAGCACACAGAAAACATGGGGGCTGCTCAGGCTAGTGGGATTGGTTGGCTCAGGGAGATAGGTCTTGAAGGAGCTTTTTCCCCGGTCAAGCCGGTTGAGTCCTCCATCCCAGGTTCCCACCCATAGCGATTGCTGTTG
>DEAY01000200.1:0-146 GCA_002348345.1 Verrucomicrobia bacterium UBA2970 | reverse complement strand
TCTAGTTCTATGCTCAGAGCGCCGGGTGCCGAGAAGTTGCTTGAGTCATTTGGAGTGTATGCCGTGAACGCGTCTTCATTCCTGTTCCAATAGTTGATGCCTCCGCCATCTGTCGCGATCCAAAGGTTTCCTTTATCGTCTTCCTC
>DEAY01000329.1 GCA_002348345.1 Verrucomicrobia bacterium UBA2970 | reverse complement strand
TTGATTCACATCGGCTGAGATCAACTGCCCAATGCGTGGATCAATCGGAAAGATCTCCGGCCCGCCAAAACCGACCGGATCGCCGACCCCTCCAAAGCTGACGGCAAGACCGCCCAAAGCAACGATTGAAGCGACAAAAGTCCTCATCATTCCCAGAAAGCATGACCACCGCTCACTCACCGCAGAAGTAGGCAATCACGCCTCGGCGATGGGGATGAGTACGATGTTCCCAAAGGTAGAGCCCCTGCCAAGTCCCCAACATCAAGACACCGGACTTGAAGGGAATCGTTGTATTGACTGAGGTTAATGCCGTTCTCACATGAGCTGGCATGTCATCGGGCCCCTCGTAAGTATGCTGAAAGATCGGATCACCGTCCGGGCAGATCCGGGCAAAAAAACGTTCCAAGTCCTCACGAACCTCGGGATCGGCATTCTCCTGAATCAAGAGCGATGCGGAGGTATGCTGGACATGCAACGTGACCGCTCCTTCGGACATGCCGATCCCAGTCAACAAACCCCGTACTCGATCGGTAAACTCGTAGAGCCCGCGCCCGGTAGTCGGGATGGCGATCGTTTCCACGGCCTGCCTCATTCAAGCTCCAAAGGTTTCAAATTGTCATCACCGAACCAAAGGAAGACGCCGTTCCTTAGCTAGTTCTTATTGATCAATTGTTCGATTCGCGGATCGGCAGGATGTCCGGAGTTCATCGCCTGTTGATAGTGATACTTGGCCAACTCCCTGAACGGTGGGTCCTGGGAGGCATAGACCACGGCTAGATTAATGTGGGCTTCGGCGTAACCGGGTCGCAGCCGGATGGCTTTGCGGAGCGCCGCCTCGGCGGGACCGCGATGACCGACCTCGGTTAAGGCAATTCCCAAATGACTCTGGGCCTCAGCATCGTCCGGATCCAATACCGTCGCTCGGCTCAAGTAGGTCACGGCTTCGTCAAAGCGATTCTGTCCCATCTTCAAAAGACCGCTTAGGAAAAGCGCGTAAGTGTTTTCCGGAGCAATCTCGAGTGCCATCTCAAGATTGGCTTCTGCTTCTCCCAGTTTCTCTTGTTTCAGTTGCGTGAGGGCGAGGCTCGCCAGACTGGGTGCATGATTCGGAATCAGATCCAAAATCTCATCATATTTGGATTCAGCTGTCGCAAAATCGCCGCTTTCCGCCGCCTGCTGTGCCGCCGCCTCAAGAGCCGCCGCCGCCTGAGAAATCTCCGCCGTTGGAGCGCTTGCCGCCGATGAATTCGCCGTCATGACACCGGACACCTCGGCGAGCTGAGCCCCTTTCAGCAGGGCCAGTTCTTCAGAAGAGTACGGGTCTTTCTCAGCCTCCAAAACGGCCAACCGGGCTTCCATAACAGTGATATTCTTCGATCCCCGGCGCCCAAACCCAGGCAACCAACTGAGCCGACTTTTTTCACCGGAACGTTGCTGCGAAAGCCGTTCCCCAAGCTGCCGGTTTTCCTTCTCAAGCTGACTCAACCGCTTCAATAGCTTTTCATCAGCGTTTGTAGCAGGGCCCACAGGCTCTGCAGGCGAAGCCGCCTGACGCCGAAGTCTCGCGTTCTCCCTCATCAATTCCTCGATGGTGTCACGCGTGTCATCCCCTTGCTTCAGGGAAGCCATCTGCTCTAAAAGTTGATCTCGTTCCGCCGTCAACCGGGTGACTTCGCCTGCTTGAGCCGTTTGGGTTCGCTGGGTCCCGGCCCCCGAATCACCAAGGGCCCTGGAGAGTTCCGCACCCAACTCATCGACCTGAGCCTGCAACCGAACTCTGTCGGACTGAAGTTGTCCGTAACGCTCCCGGAGGGCAGCCACCTCATCGTTTTCGGGATTGGCGGTGGCTACCGCTGTTTTGGACTCCAGGGCCCGCCGCAGCTGCAATTCGATCAATTCGTTTTCCTTCTCCAGTTCCAGAATCTTTGCTTCGGCCTTTCTCACCTGGGAAGGGTCCACCGAAGCAGGTCGAGCCGACATGGCCTCCCGGAGCTTTGAAAGCAGGAGGGAGTTGTCAGCCGTTAATTGCCGCAACTGTTCGCTGAGCGCACCGACCTGCCCCTCCAGGAGCCGGGTTCGGGTCGCAGAAGGAGCGGACGGATCGGTGGCGACACCCAGCTCAATGGCCGGGACGCTCTCCAACGGTTCTGGGGAGATGGCGGGGAGCCCGGCAAGCTTTTCGCCCAAATACTTCAATCGAAAGCGGACAACCTGTTCGTTCCATCCGGGATAATCCCTCTTGAAAGCAACCAATTTCCGATGCGCATCACTGTAGAACTGGGCGGCCTCTCCACGAAGGTCCGAACCCAGCATCTCGTCTCCCTTGGTGATCAAGCTATAAATGGAGACATATTCATCACTCGCCTCCGCTGCTTTCACACCAACGCAAGCAACAAAGGTCCATGCCACCAACAGCCGAAAGAAGAAACTCTTCATGTTTGTTGTTTTCTATCACTCAAAGTGAGCCGCAAACAGCTTGAGCCTAAAAACTCACATTTCGTAAATCGAGACTAATCTACCCCAAAACCTTTTCCAACGCCACGTTGACACAATTGGCACTATCGTGGTAGCACCGTAACGTCCCGTAAGGAATCTCTATGGCTCCCTTACTCCTCCAAAGCCCGGTTTTGGTGCTTAACCGACTGTGGCAAGCGGTCAACGTTTGCACGGCAAGACGGGCCCTAACGCTTCTCTTTGAGGGCCGCGCCGAGGTGGTTTACGAGTCACCCGATGGCCAGTTTCAAACATTTGACTTTGATCGATGGCAATCGTTCACCGAAGACCGAAAACCCGAGGATCTTGTCCGAACGGTCTCCTTCCGAATCGGTGTCCCGCGAGTAATCCTTCTGGCCGTCTTCGATCGTTTTCCAAAAAAGGAAGTCAAGTTCACCCGACACAATATCTTTGAGCGTGACAAAAATACCTGCCAGTACTGCGGCAGGGTATTTGAACGCAACGATCTCAATCTCGACCACGTCGTTCCCCGAGATCGGGGAGGTCCAACGAGTTGGGAGAACATCGTCTGCTCGTGTATACCCTGCAACACACGGAAAGCCAACCGGACACCACGGGAGGCGTCCATGAACTTGATTCGTCCCCCGACCCGACCAAAATGGCGGCCCTTCATGCAGGTGAACCTAAGAACGAACGGGCATGACAGCTGGAAGCACTTTCTCGATGTCGCCTACTGGAACGTCGAACTGGGACATCAGTTGGAGTAGATTCGCTCTCGAAAGCGGACCCATCCCACTAGTTGGCTTGGGAAATTGTTTTGGTATCCATCAAATCCCAAAACTTGGGATTCTGCTCCAGCGCCTGGTCCTCCCCGGTTGGCAGGCTCGACCGGAAGAGGAAATCCTTCAAGGTATTGCGACTGAGAATCCGTTGGATCACGATGCCCAGTTCCGAACGCTCGAAATAGACTCGGTAATCTCCCAATCGATATCGATAAAGTTTCTTTCCATTTCGTTCAAGTTCGCCGAATCGGTCGATCTCCGATGAACGAATGTCCTGAGGGAACCCGCGAAAGTCTCCAAGGATCTCTAGCTGGAGTTCCTTCGGTAGTTTCTCCAACTCTTTAGCACTAAGGGGATTAAAGATAATCTGGAACGGAATCATCGGCAAACGGGTGAACAAGGATGGTAGCGCGTACGGGAATCGAACCCGTCTCTCGGCCTTGAGAGGGCCGTGTCCTAACCGATAGACGAACGCGCCAATCTGTGAGGTCAGGTTACCTATTTCTTACAGGTGCCGTCAATGTCGCCTCACAAAAAGATGAATCCGTCAATTATTCGTCTAAGAGCGATACGTTCCGTTGATTCTGCTCCATTTTGTGATTTGTAACTTGTTGGTTTATCAATTCCTGATGCGTTGGGACAGTAGACAAAAAAAATGGCCGCTCCGATGTGGAGCGGCCGAATGAGAACAAGTTGAGATTACTTGCGTCGTCGCAGCAACAATGCAGCGCCACCAAGAATCGCCAAAGCGATGGTGGAAGGCTCCGGAATCGGATCAACAGCTGCACCGCCACCACTGACAGCGGCAACAGCAGACAGGCCAGACAGAGCAGCCGGCGTAGAAGGAGGAGTTCCAGCTCCACCAAGCGTCACAGTCACTTGGTTGGAAACACCGAGAACTGCACCCGCGCCATCCAAGACAGCAACCTGAAGAGTTGCAGAACTGCCGCCAGCAACACCATCAATAGTGCGAACGCCACCGGAAAATAGACCGTTTGCGAGGAATGCCGCGCTATCTCCGACGTTCGTTCCGTCAGCCAACTGCAATTGAGCAACTGCGCCGGATCCAGCTCCAATCGGAGCTCCATCCAAGGTGAAAGGAGCATTAACTCCACCACCAATATTGGCAAAACTTACTGTCCCTTGAGCATTGGCACTAAAAGTAGCCGCAACAAGCAAGGCTGAGAGCAATAGTTTTTTCATACTATGTTTTATTGTCTTTTGGTTGTTTAGGTGAGGTGTGATTAGTTAATCGTGAAATTGCGATTCCAATCTCCCGCTTCGGCCTTGTCGATGAAGATCGAGTCACCAACGCCTAATGCAGGATCATTGGGAGCCCAAACACCAAGAAACGTGTCAGCGGCAAATCCGGTTCCATCGAATGAGTATGCAACATCACCGACTGAACCAGGGAAGCCATGAGCACTCAACGTCCCCGACACAGGAACGGTTGAACCTTGGATGCTCAGTCCTGCAGGAACATTCTTGTTCGTGGCATCTCCTTGAAGCACTTCACCAACAAACGTGATGGTAGCGTCCGAAGGAACTTGGATGTAGAATCCGTCACCAACAGGAAGCGTCAAGTCTTCCGACCAGACCCCAACGAATTGGCTAACACCGAAACCGGTAGCTGCATCAAAGGTGAACACAGCAGAGCCGATAGGTGCACTCGGGATTACCTCCGAGATCTTGTTATCTCCATTGCTCAGAGGATTGGCGATCAATGCCAGACCTGCACTCAATGACTTGTTGACGTAGCCTACAGCGTTAACCGAGGCAACCTGCGCCGAAGTGGTTGCGATACCCACTGCTCCCAGCACAGCCGCGATGAGTAGCGTTTTTGTTCTCATTTTTTACTTATCTAATTACCGTGTGTGCGTCCAATCTCGTAAAAAACAACCCGACTGTCAATGGTATTTTCCAGTTTTCTGAATCATTTTTCACAAGCGCCTATCTTATAGTTAGGTTTTGGAATGGTGGCAAGGGTTTCTGAGGAATTGTTTGATAATCCGCTGGTTCCGAGGGGATAATCCCCATGTTAGGACCGAGAAATATTGGCTCGAAATTGGTCCGTTTGAGTTTTTTCTGTTGCGGGGCCCGCCTCGAAGTTGAGTTCTGGGTTCAATTGAAGAGGCTTTGGGAAGACCAGATTTTGTCAGGGGTGACAACAAGCTTTTCGGCCGGGGCCAGCTCCATCGAGTCGTTTTAGTTAATGTGGAGGGTGAAAATTGCCTTTTGTGTCAAGAGTGGATGGTTTGTTTGAATTTTGACCGAAATTAGGCACAGATTCAAAAGCATCCTATCAATGTCTACTATTGCCGACGACTTGCCAGATTCTTCTCATTGTGACTTGGCGCTGATTGAAGTGCTCCGGCACCAGATCGAGGTTGGGGGAGTGCTCAGCTTTCGTGAATTTATGGAGCTCGCTCTTTACCACCCAAATTTAGGTTATTATTGCAAGAATCTCCGGACGATTGGCCCTTCGGGCGATTTTGTCACGAGCGTCAGTCAGACTCCGGTATTCGGTTGGCTCCTCGCCTGCCAATTCGTAGAGTGGACCGAAAACCGAGATTTTGACGCGGAGGCGAGGCCGGTTTGGGTAGAGGCAGGGGCTCATACCGGGCAATTGGCCCTAGATATTCTGGATTTCTGCCAGCGAGAATTTCCCAAGACCTATCAAAAGCTATGTTATGAGATTGTCGAGCCCTCACCCCGGCGCCAGATGGCCCAGAGAGAAAGGCTTGCTGCGCATCAAGACCGTCTTCATTGGACGCGATCCTGGGACGACTATGATCCCCATTCCCTCTCGGGAGTCATCTTCAGTAACGAACTACTGGATGCCTTTCCGGCCGAAAGGGTAAGTTGGGATGCCGATGCCAAACAATGGTTTGCCTGGGGAGTCACCCTCGAAAAAGGCGAGTTGAGCTGGTGCCGGCTCCCCAATCCGCAGGCCGCCTCTGTGGAAAGATGGAACCGGACTTTTTCCCCGGCGCTCACCGCCCATCTTCCCGATGGATTTACAACGGAACTCAATTCGGATGCGATTCAGTGGTGGCATCAAGCTGCAAGTCGACTCAAGCAAGGTCACCTCATCACCATCGACTACGGTCTGCGGGAAGAGGAATTCTTTGCTCCTCATCGACATCAGGGAACGCTTCGCGCCTACTGCCAACAGCGTCAAAGTTCCGATCTCTTGGCCCGCCCCGGAGACCAAGACCTCACCGCACACGTCAATTTCTCACAGATTGAAAGAGCCGGATGGGAAGAGGGGTTAAAAACCGTCTCCCTCCTCTCGCAGGAAACGTTTCTGACTCAGATCATTAAGACAACAATGGAACGTCGTCCTCAATCTCCTCTTCTCCATCCCAACCACGTCAAAGCCTTCAAGACGCTCGTTCATCCCAGCCATTTTGGCCGCGCCTTTTCAGTCCTGGTGCAGGAGAAAGATCCGGGTGTCCCAACAAAACAACCTCACCATCAGCAGCCCCTCAATGAATATCCACCATCTTGAGTTGTTTTACTACGTCGCCAAGCACGGTGGCATCATGGAGGCCGTCCGAAATATGCCCTACGGCATCCAGCAACCCGCGGTCTCGGGCCAAATCATCCAGCTAGAAGACAACCTCGGGGTGAAGCTGTTTCAACGACGACCATTTGCCCTGAGTCCCGCGGGAAAGCGCTTGTATGAGTCCATTCGCCCCTTCTTCGACAATATCGAGGGAATCTGCGACCAGATCCGCGATGGAACCTCCGAATTGATCCGGCTCGGCGCTCCCAAGATTGTTCTGGACCGCTATTTCCCCGAAATCGTTCGAGACCTCCGGGAAACATCGCCCTCGGTGAAGTTGGCCCTGAGAGAGGGACATCACCATGAAGTCGTCGAGCGACTCCTGGCTGAACAAATCGACCTCGCAATCAGCCCGATTCAGGAAACGGCTCCGAAGGGCTTCGAACACACCCCGCTGATGGAAATCCAGATTTGCCTTCTGGTTCGACGGGATTCCGGGATCACCTCGCTGGACCATTTTTGGGGCCAAGATCGGATTTCCGAACCGCTGATCTCACTCACCCCCGAGGAGACAGTGACCAAACAGTTCGTTTCCTTCCTCGAGGAAAACGAACTGAGTTGGCCGCCCTTGATCGAATTGAGTTCGCTGGACCTGATCGAACGCTACGTCGCGAAGGGGATCGGGGTGGGACTGGGCATCGAGGCGCTTGGCGGGGAGGCCCATCCGTCGATCCATCGACTGCCCGTCAAATCCATTCCCCCGATCCGTGTCGGAGCGCTTTGGCGCCACAAACTCTCGTCGGCGGGTCGGCGGGTCGTTGCCCTCTGCCGCCGACAAGCTGAGGAGCTCGAACGACAACGGGCCGCTGCGAAGGGAAGTGCTTGACGGCCTTCTTCCCATTGAACGGCAACTGACCCTTTTTTATCCTACCACCCGATGGGGAAAGGTCCTACGCTCCCCCCTCAATCCCGGAAAATCGGATCCACGTTGTCCTTCCAAAATGCGCTTAATCAACCGAATGGTTCCCGATTCAAGAGGAACCGGACTCATTCCACTCCTCACGGGCGTGACGGCGATCGTCCTCCACGCTAACCCCGCCGAAAACCTCTCCCCTGAACAGGTGGAATTCTTTGAGTCGCGGATTCGACCGATTTTGGCGCAAGATTGCTACGAATGTCATCGCAGCGCGGGGCCAAAAAAAGGTGGGCTTAGTTTGGACCATCGCGCCGCCTGGCAGGCGGGGGGCAACAGCGGACCGGTGATTCTACCCGGAAAACCGGATGAAAGTCTCCTGATCCAGGCGATCCGGCACTCCCTCGACGATCTCAAAATGCCCAAGTCCGGGGCTCAACTTGATCAGGCAATCGTTCATGATTTTGTCCAATGGGTTCAGATGGGAGCGCCTGATCCTCGAGAGCAACCGCCCACCCAAGCGGAAGTCGATCGGGATCAGAATTGGGACGCCGTCCTTGCACGCCGCAAGAACTGGTGGAGTTTTCAGCCCCTAACCAATCCCAAACCGCCGCCCTCTTCATGGTCCCCTCACCCCGTCGACCAATTCGTCGAAGCAACACGGGCCGAAGCCGGATTGGACGCCAACGGACCCGCCCCAGCCCCAATCCTGGTGCGTCGACTTTATTTCGCCCTGATCGGTCTCCCTCCCACCCCTCATCAAATCGATGACTTCGTGGCGTCCTATCAGCGGCATCCCGAAACCGCGATCTCCGAACAAGTCGACGAACTCCTCGCGAGTCCCCATTTTGGGGAACGTTGGGCTCGACATTGGATGGACTGGATCCGCTATGCCGAATCCCACGGTTCGGAAGGGGACCCGCGAATCGTCAATGCGCACTTCTACCGTGACTATCTCATCCGGGCCTTGAACCAGGATATCCCGTTCGACCAACTGGTTCGCGAGCATGTCGCAGGGGACCAACTCGAATCGCCGCGCCTCAATCGGGAACTCGGAATCAATGAATCTCTCATCGGAACCGCTCACTGGCGAATGGTCTTCCATGGCTTTGCGCCGACCGATGCACTCGACGAAAAAGTCCGCTTCACCGACGACCAGATCAACGTGTTCTCCAAGGCGTTTCTCGGTCTCACCGTCTCATGCGCCCGCTGTCACAACCATAAATTTGATGCGATCAGCCAGAAAGATTATTACGCCTTTTTCGGCATCATGGGGTCGACACGTCCCGGACGAAAAGCCATTGACTTGCCGGAAATACAGGACCGCAATCGTTCCTCCATTGAAACCTTGAAACCAAGCATCCGGGACGCCATTGCCACGGATTGGCTCGCTGCCCTGCCGACCGTGAAAGACCGACTCAAGGCCTTCATCACTGAGGAAGACAAGGACCCTAAGGGAGAGCTCCTCCGACCCCTCCGGGAGACGGCTCTCAAAAAATCGTTCTCGGCCGCTTGGGAGGCCGTAAAATCGGATTGGGAACAGCGAGACCTTGCCTGGAAGGCGCATCGGAAACGCGGTTATCCTCAGCGATGGGATCTCTCAACGTCAGCCGACCACCAAAAGTGGTACCGTGAGGGGATCGGCCTGAAAACGGGCCCGGTTCCGGCCGGAGCGTTTAGTTTGAGTGCCAATGGGGAGACGGCCGTCTCAGGAATCCATCCAGGTGGGACCTACACTCACTTGGTTTCGACCAAGCATGGAGGCCTGCTCACCTCACCCGATATCGACTTGGATGACGCCTACGAAATCTGGCTCCGACTAAAGGGTGCCGAACGGTCAATGTCGCGCTACGTCGTGTTCAATTATCCCCGCAACGGCACCGTCTACCCTGTCCGCGACATGAGGGATGATCAAGACCGATGGCACTGGCAACGATATGACGTCGACTATTGGAGTGGTGACGAGATTCATCTTGAGGTTGCAACCTCCGACGATGCCCCGCTCCTGGTTAGAGACAAACCAAGGTCCTGGTTTGGTGTTCGGGAAATCGTCATGGTCAAGAAGGGGGAACCCACGCCTCCCAAAACTCCGCGGCGATATCTGGCACCGATCTTTTCCATCACCCAAGAAAACTCTGTCGAACAGATCGACGACCTGATCGGAGCCTACTCGACCGCCATCAAGCTCGCCCTTCAAGCTTGGCAAGCCGGTACCCTGAGCGACGATCAGGCGGAGCTGCTCGATGAATGCCTTCGCCTGGCCCTCCTGCCAAACAAAATCGATCAGCTTCCGAGCGCTGCGGCCCTCATCCAGGAATACCGACGCCTTGAGCGGGCCATCCCTATTCCCCGACGAATTCCGACGGTTGCGGAGTGGAAGGCCCAAGACCAAGCGCTCTTTGATCGGGGCAATCACACGAAACCACTCGCCAAGGTCCCCCGACGGTTCCTCGAGGCCATCGATCCCTCACCCTACCGAACCCAGCTGAGCGGGCGGCGACAATTGGCGGAAGATCTTCTGCGGGACGACAATCCCCTCACCCGACGCGTGTTCGTGAACCGAGTCTGGCACCACTTATTTGGACGAGGGATTGTCAGCACCCCAGACAATCTGGGTCGTTTGGGAGCCCGGCCTTCCCATCCCGCGCTTCTGGACCACCTGGGCAGCTATTTGACGACCCGGGCCAACTGGTCGATCAAACAATTGATCCGCTACCTCGTCACCAGTCGAACGTGGCGACTCGCGAGCGAGCCCTCCCCCGAGGCTCGGGACCTCGATCCTGCCAACGACCTCCTCACCCATTTTAACGTACAACGACTGGAAGCGGAGGCGATACGCGATGCCTTACTTCAGGTCTCCCATCGTTTGGATCTTCGCGCGTTCGGCAACCCGGTGCCCGGTCACGAACCAAGGCGTTCGGTCTATGTCAATGTGGTTCGGAACCGCCTCGATCCCTTTCTCCATACCTTTGACGCCCCCGTCCCGTTTTCCTCCCAAGGCCGTCGCAACGCCACAACGGTGCCGAGTCAGTCCTTGACGATGATGAACAGCGACTTCGTCGTGGAAACCGCCCGACATTGGGGGCGGCAACTCGGACTCGAAGCAGCAAGAACGCCTCACAAAGAGCTGGTTTCACGCATCTGGATGCGATCATTCGGACGCCGACCCAGTCCGCAGGAACGGCAACAAGCCGTTAACTTCATCGAACGCCAAGGGCGGGAATACGAGGTCATGGCGGAGGCCTTCAAAAGCAAAACGGAGGAACTGGCCAACATCAACCGGCAACGGATCGATCTCGAGGCCAAGGCCCGCGCACGAATCCGACCGGATCAAGAAACCAAGGGAACCAATCCGGCCTTTCTCAATCCAACCGCACAGTGGCTCTTTGACGAAGATGGAAAAGACAACGTGGGTAATCTCGACGCCGAACTGAAGGGGGGCGCCATCATTCAGGACGGCGCTCTGGTCGTCGATGGCGGTGACGCTTACGCGCAAAGCGCTCGAATCCGGAAAGACTTGACCGAAAAAACCTTCGAAGCCTGGGTTCAACTCGACGATCTCGATCAACAGGGAGGGGCTGCGATCTCTCTGCAGACGCCGGACGGTGAAATCTTTGATGCGATGGTCTTTGGCGAGCGAGAATCCCGACGCTGGATGGCGGGAAGCGAGGGCTTTTCTCGAACCGAGGATTTCAAGGCCCCTCAAGAAGACAGAGCCGATCGGGAACCCGTCCACATTGCAATCGTTTATCGACGAGACGGCACCATCCTCGGCTATCGCAACGGAGAACCCTACGGAAGCAAATACAAATCTTCGGGCCCACGGACCTTTGAAAATGGGGAAGCCGAGATCGTCTTTGGGCTCCGGCATGCCACCCCTTCCAAAGACAAGATGTTGCGAGGAAGGATTTTCGAAGCACGACTCTACGACCGACCGCTCACCGTGAAAGAGGTCAAGGCGGCCTCCCGCAAGCAGGGCGACTTTATTTCCCAGGCCGATCTGTTGGCTGCGCTTTCGGAATCAGAGCGCTCGACCTGGAAACGACTGACCCAAACCCACGACGTCCTTTCACGGACCCTCGGGCGCCTGAAAGAAGCCACTCCCCTCGCCGGACGAGACGAAGTCTGGACGGATCTCGCTCTGGCCGTTTTTAACATGAAGGAGTTTATCTATGTTCGATAATCCATCCCCCATCTCCCGTCGAAGAATGCTCGAACGGTGCTCGAGCGGCTTCGGAATGTTGGCGCTGGCAGGCCTCCTGGGTCGAGCACCCTCTCATCGGGCGCTGGCTCAATCCAAGGCCCACTCGGCCCTCATCCATCCTCCCAAGGCCAAAAGCATCATTCTCTGCTACATGTCCGGAGGCATCTCCCACCTCGACTCTTTCGACCCCAAGCCCCGCCTGGCTCGGGAGGGCGGTCAGCCGATGCCGGTCAAAATCGAACGCACGCAATTCAACAACAACGGGAAGATTTTTCCGTCGCCCTTCTCGTTCAAGCAACACGGTCAAAGCGGCATTCCACTCAGCAGTATTTTTCCTCATCTTGCGGATTGTGCTGACGACCTGGCGGTCATCCGGTCGATGACCACGCCCGTCAATGAGCATGCCCAGGGTAATTTCGCGATGCATTCGGGTTTTCCCTTTCTCGGTTACCCGAGTGCCGGAGCTTGGATTAGCTATGGACTCGGATCGGCCAACGAAAACCTCCCCAGCTATGTCGCGCTGGAGAGCAGCCATGCCGTTCCACCTCACGGCGGCGTCGGGCTCTACAGCAGCGGGTTTCTTCCCGCACAGCATCAGGCATCGATTCTTCAGGCCGATGGGGATGAAGCCGTCACCAACATCAAACCCAGTCAAGCGCTTGACCTGCAACGCTCCCGGCTCGACTTCGTTAACCAGATTGACCGTGGATTCTCCACGACGGTCAAGGGCCACGCCAACATCGAAGCCGCCATCCAGAATTACGAGACGGCCTATCGAATGCAGTCGTCAATCCCGGAGATCTGCGACATCAGCGGTGAAAGCGAAGCCACGCGTCGGCTCTACGGTCTCGATGACGGCGACTCGGAAAAGGTCGCCTACGGCCGACAAGCCCTTCTGGCGAGACGTTTGGTCGAAAAAGGTGTCCGTTTCATTGAGCTCTCCTGCCTCACGGAGCGAATTGGGGCGGGAGGTGCCGCCAATCCTTGGGATCAGCACGGTGACCTCGAAAAAGGGCACCGCGCCATGGCTTACCAGGTGGACCAACCGATTGCGGGACTGATCAAGGACCTCAAGTCTCGCGGATTGCTCGACCAAACCCTGATCGTCTTCACCGGTGAGTTCGGCCGCACTCCCTTTTCACAAGGGTCCAACGGTCGGGATCACAACCCCTTCGGCTTCAGCCTCTGGTTGGCGGGCGGCGGGGTTCGGGGGGGGAGCATCCGAGGTGCCACCGACGACTACGGTTATCACGTCATCAACCAACCCACGACCATTTACGACCTCTGGGCCACCGTCCTCCACCAGCTGGGCCTCGACCATCAGCTCCTGACCTATCGCTACGCGGGTCGGGACGTTCGACTGACCGACGTCCATGGCAACATCCTCCATGATATCTTGGCGTAGAACGATCAAGCCCCCCTCTTGTCGCAGAGGGCTTGGCTCCATCGGCGACATATGAACCACAGCCCATCGCGCATCGAGATCACCCCGGCGACCGCGTTCTCCAAGCCCTTGCGTCACTGGAAGCTCATCCCGCTCACGCTCCTTCTGCAGACCACCCTCCTGGTCGACTCGCAGGAGTCGGGAGTCCGGTTTATTCAATCCTACTGCGTTTCCTGCCACCAACCGCCAAGGCCCAAAGGAAAGCTCGATTTCTCGACGGTCACCTCCGAAAAGCAAATCGTCAGCCGGGCCCTTGACTGGGATCAGTATGTGGCTCGAGTGCGTCAGGGAGAGATGCCGCCTGACGATGAAGACGTCGATCAACCCAGCCACGACGAGCGGCAAACATTTGTTCGGTGGATTGAGTCCACGCTGCGAGAGGCTGCCTGTGAAAACGGAATCCGCCCCGGACCGGCGATCACCCGACGACTCAACCGCAGCGAGTATTCGGCGTCGGTTCGGCATCTCCTGGATATTCATTTCGACGCGGGAGAGGCCCTTCCCGATGACGGCGCCGGAGGCGAAGGATTTGACAACGCCGCGGAGACCCTTTTCCTGTCACCCATTCATGCGGAGAAATACCTGGAAGCGTCCCAGACCGCCGTGGAATACGGCTTTGCCGATACCCGATCCAATCGTCGCTTCCTCACTGCTCAACCCAGCGACACGCTCAGCCCGCAAGCGGCCGCCGACGACATTCTCGAATCCTTCCTTCCCCGTGCCTTTCGGAGGCCCGTCAGTCCGGAAGAGCATCAAGCCTACCGCGAAGTTTTCGATTCGGTCTACCACAAGGAACCCTCGTTCGCCCTCGCCCTGAAGACCACCCTTTCGGCTGTTCTCGTGTCCCCCAAGTTTCTGTTCATCATCGAGGAACCCAATCCCCATCCCCACCCCATTCCGGTCTCTCCACATGAACTTGCAACCCGCCTCGCCTACTTTCTCTGGGGAGCCCCCCCCGATGATGAATTACAACAAGTCGCCACCGAAGGCCGTTTACACGAATCGGAGACCCTGCGTCGCCAAATGCTCCGAATGTTGGAAGATCCGCATGCCAGAAAGGTCAGAAGCTTTGCTCAGAACTTTATCGAACAGTGGGTGGGAACCCGCGTGCTCGGCAGGGAGTTTCGGCCCGATCCGTCCATCAAGGGCTACGACTCAGAACTGGAAGGGGGAATGAAATATGAGCCGGTCTTTTTCTTTCATGAAATCCTCCAGGAGAATCGCTCGCTGCTCGACTTGATCCAAGCCGACTACACCTACGTCAACCGAAGACTGGCTCGACATTACGGCATCCAGGGAACATTCCGGGAGCAACCAAAGCGAGTGGAAATCACGGATCAACCCCACCGGGGAGGCCTCCTTGGAATGGCGGCCATTCTGGCGATCTCGTCCCATCCCCACCGAACCAGTCCCGTCCTCAGGGGAAAGTGGATTCTGGACACGCTGCTCGGGGATCCCCCACCCCCCCCGCCGCCCGATGTCCCCGGTCTGGAAGCTGAAGCAACCGGTCGAGCACCGACTTCGCTTCGTGAGCGCCTGGAGGTTCACCGCCAACACCCAACCTGCGCGAACTGTCATGATCGAATCGATCCCCTGGGGTTCTCCCTGGAAAACTACGACGTCCTCGGTCGCTGGAGAACCACCGATCAGGGGCATCCGATTGATCCTCAAGCCTCCCTCCCGGATGGCACCTCCTTCTCGGGCCCCGAGGCACTAAAAAGGTTGCTCCTGGACCGAAAGGAACCGTTCCTAAAGCACCTCACCAAGAAAATGCTGGGTTATGCACTCTCACGCGGCCTGACCCACGAAGATTATTGCGCGGTCGATGAGATTGTGACTGAATTAGGCCACAACGGATTTCGATCCCATGCCTTGCTGTGGGGGGTCATCAACAGCGTCCCGTTCCGCTACAAGGCTGGCAGCAATCCGGAGACCGGTGTCACCCTTAACACAGCGGAGACGATTCGACATGACTAGACCTCACCAAGCCCTATCCCGACGCACCCTCTTAAAGGGGGCGGGAGCGGCGCTCGCCCTGCCCTGGTTGGAAGCCATGGATCCAGGGACGCTCCGAGCGTCGGAAGCACCGCGTCCCAAGCGCCTGGGAATCCTCTTCATGCCCAATGGCGTTCGAGAGGACCAGTGGACACCGACAGGCACCGGTCGAGAGTTCAAACTTTCCAAAACCCTGACTCCCCTTGAGCCGCTCAAAGACGAGCTCCTCATTCCCACCAACCTTTGGAACCAAGCCAGCGACTATGGAGACGGACATTACGTCAAGACATCCGGGTTTCTGACCTGCCAAACGATCAGCAAGTCTTTGGGCTTCGATCTCAATAGCAACGGCATCTCGATGGATCAAATCGCCGCCGCGGGAATCGCCGGCCAAACGCCGCTACGGTCCCTCGAACTGGCCATTCACCCGGTCAGCATCGGAGTGGACACGAATGTTGGCTACACCCGGGTTTACGGTTCCCATATCGCCTGGAGCCGTCCCACGCGTCCCCTGGCCCGGGAGATCAATCCCCGGCTCGTTTACGAGCGCCTCTTTCGAGCCGCCTATCCCCGGCCGGAGAAGAATCAATACCAGTCGCTTCTCCTGGATCGAGTTCTCGACGACGCCCGGCAACTCAAGGGCCGAGTCGGGCAGGCGGATCAATCTCGAATCGACGACTATCTGGAATCGGTCCGATCACTTGAAAAACGGGTCGAGGAAGCCAGTCGGTCAGAGGGCAAGACTTGGAAACCCCTCGTCGATATGGATCCAGGTGTCAAGCCATCGGGGATTCCCCGGGAACACGCCGAACACGTTCGACTGATGCTCGACATGATTGCGCTGGCATTCCAGACCGACACCACACGAGTTTGTACGTTTATGTTTGGCAACGCCGTCGGGAATACCAACTTCTCCTTTCTGGAGGGGGTGCAAGGCGGACACCACTCCCTGTCGCATCACGAGAACAAGGAAGAAAACCTGGTGCAGTATCAGCGGATCGCTCAATGGCACGTCGAGCAATATGCCTATCTCCTCTCAAAACTCAAAGCCATGAAGGAGGGAGAGGGGAGTGTTCTGGATCATTCCATGATCCTTTTCGGATCGGGCCTTCGAGATGGAAACAAACATAGCCCCCGGAACCTTCCCCTCGTTCTCGCCGGACGGGCGGGCAACCGTATTCGCACGGGACAACATCTCAAGTTCGACCGATTGACGCCGCTTGCCAATCTCTATCGTTCCATGTTGGAGGCCTTCGACACGCCGATGGATCGATTCGCCGACAGCGACGGCTTACTCCCCGGGGTGTTGGCATAGTCCTTGGGAGAGAGGGGCTCAGCCGAGCAGGTCGCGACCAGCCATGGGGTCCTTTTCCTGTTCCTAAATCACGACACCCTGAATTGCCAAGCTATTCCTCCCATAAAAGACATCGAAGACCCAAACACAAGCCGCCCTTCCACACTTCGTGTTGACTCCCTTCGCGAGAGCTTGCAAATGGGAGTCAGCGGGGCATGCTCCCTGTGATGTCCGCTCATCGCCCTCCAGCGATTATTACCAGCGAGTCAAATCAGTCGCGGGTCAGGTTCATGGGAATGAAATACTCCTTTAGGGTGTTGATTCGGAGAATCCGGGTGGGTTCACTCGCCCTGGCCCTCCTGCAACTGGCCGTCTTGCCCTCAATTCGGGCGGGTGAGCCCTCGGGATTTACCAAGATCGCTCGCCCACTTCTCGACCGCTATTGCTACGGGTGTCACGGCGATGAAAAGCAGAAGGCAGATCTCAATCTCCAAGCCTACGGGCCGGATCACGCGATCTACACGGAGCGAGACCTCTGGGAAACCCTCCGGGACCTTGTTCTCGAACGCGAAATGCCCCCCGAGGATCAGCCTCAACCTTCTGAGGAAGACCGCATTCGTCTCGCAGAGTTCATCAACAAGGAGCTGGCCAGGTTCGATTGCGATGAGATCGAGCAACCCGGCCGGGTCACCATCAGGCGACTGAATCGCGCGGAATACAATCATACCATTCGCGATCTCATGGGCGTCGATTTCGAGCCGGCAGCGGACTTCCCGCTCGATGAAGTCGGTTATGGATTCGACAATATCGGCGACGTCCTCTCGCTCTCTCCCATCCTGATGGAGAAATACCTCACGGCCGCCGAGCAAATCGCCCAAAAAGCGATTGTTGGCCAAGTCCCGCCATGGCCGCCCCGGACGACGTTTGAAGCCGAGACGTTCCGTTCCAGGACCGAAGACCACGTTCGAGCAGAGGGGTCTGTCATGGGATTCTACCGAGAGGGGACGGCCACCCATCTCTTTCGGACCGGCGAGGCTGGGGACTACCTCATCAAGATCCGTGCCTACGGCCAACAGGCGGGTCCCGATCCAGCACAGCTCTCCGTTCGAATCAATCGGAAGGAAGCCCAACTCGTTGAGGTCAGCGCCGTCGCAACAAAACCGGGCACCTACACCCTGAACTTAACGCTCCCGGCAAGTTCCCATCGCTTGGAACTGGGCTTTACCAACAACTACAATCGGCAAGACCACCCCATTTCCGAACTGAACGGAGATCGAAATCTCTTTGTCGATTCGGTAACCCTCGAAGGCCCCCTGGACCAACCACGCCCCCGACTCCCTGGATCCCATACCCGCCTGATTCCTCAACCACCGGAACCGGGGGAAGAAATAACGGCGGCCAGCGCCATTCTGACGTCATTGGTGACGCGGGCCTTTCGGCGTCCTGCCGACCCCGATGAGATCGACCGCCTCCTGAATCTGGTTGAATACGCTCTCCAAGAGGGAGTGACCTTCGAGGAATCCCTTCAAGTCGCCGTTCAGGCCGTCCTCGTTTCACCCAGCTTTCTTTTCCGCTGGGAACTCGACGGACAACCCGGTTCAGAGGGCGCATCGACCCGGAGGCTTACAGACTACGAAATGGCATCTCGCCTCTCGTATTTTCTCTGGAGCAGCATGCCAGACGATGAGCTGCTGTATTTGGCCGGAAACGGGATGCTGATGGACCCCAGTGTCCTTCGTGTTCAGGTTCGCCGGATGCTCGGGGACTCGAAAGCCAGGGCCCTGGTCACTCATTTCGCGGGCCAGTGGCTGCAGTTCCGAAACCTCGACACCATCACTCCGGATCCGGACCTGTTTCCCGGCTTCACGGAGGCACTCCGCGAGTCAATGCGCCGAGAAAGCGAGCTGTTTTTTGGTGCCATCATGAAGGAGGATCGAAGCGTCCTCGAGTTTCTCGACGCTGATTTTACTTTTGTCGATCGTCGCCTCGCTGATCACTACGGCATGGAGGGATCATACACGGAAGTGTTCCAACGCGTCACCCTGAACCGGGACAGTCCTCGAGGCGGCGTCCTCACCCAAGCAAGCACCCTGGCGCTCACTGCCAATCCCACCCGGACATCTCCCGTGATCCGGGGAAAATGGGTTTTGGAGCAGATTCTGGGTACTCCTCCCCCCCCGCCGCCGCCCAATGTCGAGGAGCTCGAGGAGAGTCAGGAGGCCGCTGCATCGGCCTCTCTCCGCGAACGCCTTGAACTGCATCGATCCAAGTCCGAGTGCGCCACCTGCCATGCCAAGATGGACCCCATTGGTTTTGCTTTTGAAAACTTTGACGCCATCGGTGCTTGGCGAGAATTGGATGGCAACTTTCCAATCGATCCGTCCGGTATCCTGCCCGATGGAAGGTCTTTCGCGGGCCCAAAGGAACTCATCGGGATCCTCAAAACCGAAACGACATTCCTTCAAACGATCACCGAGAAAATGTTGACGTTTGCACTTGGCAGGGGCTTAGAATACTATGATCGGTGTGCAACCGACGATATCGTGGCCTCCCTCATCGCAGGGGACTTCCGATTCTCGGCGCTCGTTGAGGCGATCGTCCTGAGTTCGCCGTTCCAGATGGTGAGTTTACAACAAGAAGAATAATGAACCCGAAACACCCGCTTGCTCGCAGAACCTTTCTCCGAGGGCTCGGCACTTCCATGGCGCTTCCCATGCTTGATGCGATGTTGCCCACCAGGGCCCTGGCGGGGAACGCAAAGCCCGCTCCGGTCCGAATGGCCTACCTCTTTGTACCCAACGGGATGCACATGCCCGATTGGACGCCCGAGCGCGAAGGCCCTCATTTCGAATTGCCCAAAATCCTCAAGACGATGGAGCCGATCAAGCGGGACCTCACCGTTCTGACCGGCCTCACCAACGACAAAGGCCGGGGCAACGGGGACGGACCGGGCGACCACGCCCGTTCGGCCGGGGTCTTTCTCACGGGTGTCCAACCCCTCAAGAGTGAGGGTGCTGAGATCCGAGCCGGCGTTTCAGTCGATCAGGTCGCCGCCCAAGGGGTTGGCCACGAAACCCGTTTCGCTTCCCTTGAGCTCGGTACGGAGAAGGGACGGCAATCAGGAAAATGCGATTCCGGCTACGCCTGTTCTTACTCCAACAACATCTCATGGCGAGATGCCACCACCCCGATGACCAAGGAAACCAACCCCCGTTTGGTCTTCGAGCGGCTCTTCGGGAACCAGAATGACGCCGAACAGTCAGAGAGCGCCGTTCGACGTCGTCGATTCCAGAACAGCATCCTCGACTTCGTGCTTGAAGATGCCAAACGAATCCACCGCAAAGTGGGAGGTAAGGACCGGGTCAAGCTCGATGAATACCTCACCGCCGTTCGCGAGATTGAGCTTCGACTCGAACGCGCCGAGCAAGATGCCCACCAGCGCCCGGAATACCTGGAATCCTTTGATCTCCCCGATGGCATTCCGTCGTCCTACGAAGAGCATATCCGCCTCATGGGGGATATGATGGTGCTCGCCTTTCAGACGGATATGACGCGAATCGCCACCTTCATGCTGGCCAATGAAGGAAGTAACAAGAGCTACCGCTTCATTGGTGTCAATGAGGGGCACCACTCGCTCTCTCACCACGGCGGGGATTCCGAGAAGTTACGTAAGATCAGTGACATCAATGAATTTCACGCGCGCCAGGTGTCCTATATTCTTCAGCGCTTGAAGTCGATCCCCGAAGGCGACGGCAGTTTGCTGGATAACTGTATGGTGGTCTACGGAGCGGGCATTAGCGACGGGAACCGTCACAATAACGAGAATCTGCCGATTCTCCTGGCAGGGAAGGCGGGAGGCGCGATCAAACCGGGCCGGCATCTCCGCTATCACTTTGAAACGCCGATGTCGAATCTCTATCTTTCCATGCTAGACCAAATGGGGGTCCACCAGGCTCGATTCGGAGACAGCACGGGACCGATCACCCGGCTCTTTACCTGATTGACGGACTAAATCACCCGCATCCGCCCGTCCGGCCCTTGCCGGGGTTCTACGTTGGCAGCAGCAGGCGGTGGTCTTTCGGAGCTTATCATGCCCAATCGATTGTATCCATTACTGCTCCTTTGCAGCGGCCTTCTTGCCTCCCTTGATCTCCTCGCTCAAGAGCGAAGCGTGCATTTGGACCCGCTCATCAAAGCGCTTCAGCTCCCCGGGAAAGATCGTTCGGTGGTTCAGGAACGCCGAGACGCCGCCTTGGCTTTGAGCCAACTGGGAGCCGAGGCTGGACCGGCCGTGGATGCCCTCGCCGCCGCCCTGGACGACCCTGATACTCAGGTTTGGTTTCATAGCGTCACCGCGCTGGCTCGAATCGGGAGTGCGGCCACCCCTGCCATCCCCACACTCATCGAGGATCTCACCGGACAGGGCCGACGAGGAGAAAACGCGAAGTGGTATCGCTCTGCTTACGCCCTTGGCAATATGGGCCCCGCCGCGATTCCGCCGCTTCAAGCGGCCTTGAAAGACGAGAATGCCAGTATTCGCTCAGGGGTCGCCAAAGCCTTCGGCTGGATCGGCGAGGAAGGTGCCGTCGCAATCCCGGCTTTACTCCAATGCCTGCGGGACGAGGACGAACGCGTCCGCCAGCACAGCGCCGAGTCGCTCGGGCGCATGGGTCCCTCGGCCCTGGAAGGACTGAGCAAAACCCTGGAGGGGGATCATCATCCCGCCCTCCTCGCCGCCCTCCTCGCACTCGAGACGGCGGGACCGCTAGCCCTGGCACTCGCCGATCAACTCATCCCGATAGCAAGGACTCACCAAGCCCCCGATCTTCAAGCCGCCGCCCTTCGCACCCTGCGTGCCACCGGGCTTGACCCCGAAACGCTTTCGTCATTGGCTTGGTCACTCTCAGACCACACCGACGACGCGGTCAAACACGAGGTCGCCAACTGCCTTCTGGATCTGCCCAGTGAACTTACCGTTGCGCCTCTCCGGGAACGCCTTGACACCGACGATCTCGCCACACAACTTTGGGCCGCGGACCTGCTGGGGCGAATGGGGACTCCCGCTCTCGAAGCCGTTCCCCAATTGATTGTCCTGGTCGACGGCTATGGCAGCCAACCCCAAGCCAAACCCTTTCGAAAAGCGATTGCTTCCCTCGGCCCTTCGGCGGCGGAGGCGCTTTTCACCCACTTGGCCGAAACCTCGACATCCAAGCCGCTGGACGCCTCCCATTGGATCGTTCCGAGCCTGGGAAACTACGGCATCCCTGGCCTTCCAAAACTTGCCCAGGGCCTGACTCACGACCACATCAACGTTCGCCTGGCGAGCCTCTACGCGATCCAACGATTGGGGGCTGATGGCCGGAACGCGGATCGGACGATCGAGCGCCTACTGGACGATCCTCACCCTTCCATTCGGGCAGCTAGCCTCCTTAGCTTGGTGGCCATCTCCGGTGACCCGTCAAAATACACCGACCATATCCGGCGGCTCCTTCAGGACGCCGAACCGATCGCCCGCCACGCGGCCGCCAAGGCGATCCCCGCCATTGATCTTTCCGACCGCGCCACCATCGAACGGCTTGGCGAGCTTCTCGAGGATTCGGACCACAGAATCCGGCTGGCCAGTACCCAGGCGATTGCCAGCATCGGTGAACCGGCTCGCAGCCAATCCAATCGTCTCACTGCACTGATTCAAGATCCCAGCGAAGAGATTCAGATCGCCACCCTCAAGGCGCTGGGGGCGCTCGGATCTGCCTCGAAGTCCACCGGAATCCAAATCGCCGATCGAGCGACCACAAGCGAGGGTGCCTTGCAACTGGCGGCCATTCGCTGCCTCGGAGAACTCGATCAGGATCAGCCTCGAATCATCGAAGTGCTTCGAACCGCCACCGCGCACGAGGAACCCGTCATTCGAGAGGCAGCGCTCGATGCCTTCGGTCGGGTGAGCCGAGATAGTGAGGCCATTTTCGACTTGAGCCTGGAAGCCTTGAAGGATTCCAACTCAGACATCCAAAACGTCGCTGCCAAGAATCTTGGCATGCTCGAAGAGGATGCGATCCCAGCCACCTCCGCCCTGATGGCGTTGCTCGGGAAAGAGGACTACGTCCCGAACATTCTACAGGCTCTCCGGAAAATCCCTGCGGACCCGAGTCAATATCCACATTATCAGGATGGCTTGGATAGCCGAAGTTCCGGTGTTCGCGCCTACTCGGCCGAGCGACTCGGCCAACTGGGGAGTCAGGCCGAAGCCACGGTCCCGCGCCTCAAGGAATTGGCCCAACGCGATCGGAGTCGATACGTCAAGGCCCGCGCGCGTTCGGCAGTGGAACGCATCACGGGCGAAGACTTCGAGGACTGACCTCCGCTATTCCTGAGAAGGGGCCTCCCCTCCCTGAGGGGGGAGCGCCGCATCCAGCTTGGCGAGGTATTGGGCCGTATCCTTCTTGAAATCATCGATGCAGCCCTCGCAACAAAACTGAACCAAGCGGCCCTCGTGCACATATTCCACGGGATCCCCCATCGACCCAAGCGCCTCCCCTCCCACCACACACGTCTTTAGGGGATAGGCCGCTTTCTGAGCAGCCAGGTCCGTAGAATGGCTCTCTCCGTCATGATCCGCCGTCCCATGGTGGTGTTCGGCATCACTGTCCCCATTATGACTGTGGGAATGCTCACCCTCATGATCGTGGTCGTGGTGGGCTTGATCCTGAGACTGGTTGCATCCCGCCAACCATACCGCCATGACTCCAGCCATTAAAATCCTGCCAAAAATGTTCTTCACTCGCTTGATCTTCCTGTTTATTTCCAACTCTTCCTCCGCATACAAAACAGAGCAGACGCCCTCAAATCAAGACGAAATACTGATCGATCCCATGATGGCCGCCTCATGGCGTCGGTTGGATCCCATTCGATTTCCATTTGCTTATTCACTCCGAATTTGGCAATCAAAGAGCCGATTGTATGCGTAGCGCCGTCCTTCCACTTCTCACCCTGATCGGGATTCTTGACTCGATGGTTCCGGTCGCCTTGCCGGACGAGTCAGATTCCCTCTGGTTTCGCTGGCATTACGCGGGCTCAGGCCCGTTGAAATCCGATCCCAACGCGGGCTCGGTCAGGGAAGTGTTTCGATTACCCGAATCCCGGCGACTCATGAATTCCGTGCTGGAAGGACTGGCCCAAGCACCTGAGCGGCAAATCTTTGGAACCGAAGCGGCCGCGCCCCCCGTCCGACGCAGACTACTCAAAGCGTTTCTGGAAGGCGTCCTCACCTATGAAAGTTTCGGAGAATTCAATGGAACGCCGGGAGAGCATCCCAACCTCTCCCTCGGCGTGCGTTTCCCCGAGAAGAAACTGGAACTTTGGGATCGAAACCTCAGACGTTACTTGGGAACACTTGGCTGGAAGCCGCCGGTTTCCAACAGCGATTCCGAGAACATCGATTGGACGGCCACCCATCCCCGACCGGAACTCCTGACCCGCTTCGTGTACCAAGGGGAGTGGCTCCTCTTTTCCGTCGGACCCGACACCCACTCAAAGCTGCCCGAGTGGAACCAACAGATCAAGGAAGGCATCATCCCGAAGCGCTCCGAACGGTCCGCCCTCGATCTCCGTGGTGATTTTCGTCGCCTTGCAAAATGGTTGGCCGACCTTGATCTCGACCTCGTCACCAGATTTGATCTGAAGTTTATCCCCGAGGATACCACCGTCAGGACTGAAGCGAGGTTCTCGATCGCCCAACCGGTCCAAGCGCCGCTTCCCTCGTGGGAAGTCCCCACGAAACTGATCGCGGATCCCATCGTCAGTTTCAGTGGATTGAGAGGACTCAACCCCTTGATCGAGAAACTGCCAATGAGCAATCCGCTCCGCCAGGAAGGGCTCCCTTCGCAGGTCTTTTCCTGGTCCCGACCTAGCGTGGTGAGCTCAAACAGTATCCCTATTTTTCCCCTCTATCTGGCATGGCCGATCCCCCAGGCGGCCATCCCGGTCGCCCCGCTGACGAAGCAACTGCCTCTCCTGATGGGATCCGGCATCATGACGAGCGGTAGCGCCCGTTTGGTCTCGTTTCCACAGCGAAACGAGACCATCCTTCAAATCATGCCCGGATTCATTCAGCCATTTATCCGGGGCGCCACGAACGAGACCCACGGCGTGCGGGTTGCCGGACTCTTCCCACTGTCCCCCGCCTTCCGCTCCATTCCCCAGGGCCTCATCGACCAACTCGAGAGCCAGGAAAACATCGTCTACTACCAATGGGAGATCACACAGAACCGAATCGAGACCTACAGGGTCCTGGCCCAGTTCCTGGCGTTCCTTTTCCAAAAGCCACAGAGCCAATCCAATCGCCCCGGTTATCGATGGCTTTCTGCCATCGAATCGAAGATGGGGAACGCAGTGACCATTGTAAGGGCCTCGAAACCAAACGAACTCAGGCTCAATCGTAAGAGCCACTTCGGTCTCACCGGCTTGGAGCTCAACCTTCTCGCTCAATGGATCGAGGCCAAAGCCTTTCCGTTCTTGGACAAGGAGCTTCTCACCCAGTGGGAAATGAGAGGCTTCATCTCCACCCCCTCGGTGCCGAGTCCTCCGCCGATCCCCCGCCCCAATGCTAAAACTCGGCGTTAACATCGATCACGTCGCCACCGTCCGTCAGGCACGGTATCGGGGCGCCTCGAACGGTGAACCCTGCCCCATCGAGGCAGCCATGGCCTGCGAGGCCGCTGGTTGTTACGGAATTACAGCCCACCTTCGCGAAGATCGTCGGCACATTCTCGACCAGGATATCTGGAATCTCAAACAAGCCCTCGCGATCCCCCTGAATTTCGAAATGGCCAATACGCCGGAGATGGTGGGCATTGCCGAGCAACTCAAACCGACCTCCGTGTGTCTTGTCCCGGAAAAACGGGAGGAACTGACGACGGAAGGCGGCCTCGATGTGGCCGGCGGGATCGCCCGGATTCGAGAGACGGCACAGCGCCTTCAGGACCTTGGGATTGAAGTAAGTCTCTTCATTGATCCAGATCTCCACCAAATTGAGGCAACCCTGGAAACGGGGGCCCAAGCCGTCGAGCTGCACACCGGACCTTTTGCCGAATCATTCACCGACTCCGAGGCACATCTTGCCGAAGAACTTCAACGACTCACTCGAGCCGCCGAACGCGGCAACGCTCAAAACCTGAAAATCAATGCCGGGCATGGACTGAACTACCAGAATCTTCATCGGATTCACACCATCCCTCATCTGTCCGAGCTCAACATCGGCCACAGCATCGTCAGCCGAGCCCTGACCGTCGGAATGTCGGCGGCCGTGTCGGAAATGCTTTCCCTTCTTCAAACCCATCCCCAGGATTCAAGGAAACCTTCTCACGTCTAGAGACCGTCGCTGACGAAATCTGGCGTGCCGGCATCGACCGGTCCCGACACCCTCGCTCGTCACATGCGACCCAATCCCTTGCCTTGACCGATTGAGGACGGACCAAGGGTCCAACCAAACCCTCCGCTTTCGGATCTCCGGGAAAGATTCAAATATTCACCGATGAATCGTGACCGGTTCCCGACTCGATCTTGAGACGGGACCGCAACTCACCCATTTCGGCCATCATTCCCTGTCGGAAGAAGATGACGTCGGCCTTGTGAATCAGGAGATTCGCTCCCATTTCGACGAACCGCACATGCTCCTCCAAGGAAAACCAAGCGTGGATCCCCGCCCCAATCCCACGAGACCGGGCCTTCTTGAAAATCGCCTCCACCGCCTTGAGGAAGTCAGTGTGCTGATACTGCTCGGGGATTCCCAGGCTCGTCGACAAATCATGGGGACCAATCAGAACCGCATCCACTCCTTCGGTCTCGAGGATCTCATCCAGGGCCTCGATCGCAGGGACGCTCTCGGTGTTGAGAATGAGAATGTTGTTCCCTGCGTGTGACCCGATGTAGTCATCCAACGACGGCTCCAATGGGGAACCCGCGAGAGCATCCACCAATCGCCGTCCTTTCAGCGGGCGAAACTTGGTCGCTCCTCGCAGCGCTTGGGCAGCTTCCGCCTTCTCCACATAGGGCGCGATGATTCCCGCCGCGCCGTCGTCGAGAGCCACCGTGGCTTGATTCGGGTCTTGATCGGTCAGCCGAACCAAAGGTGGCAGCCCCAGCGCCGAATAAGTCCGGCACATCCACGACAACCGCTCGCGATCAATGGCAATGTGTTCGGTATCGATGAAGACAAAGTCTAACCCACAATCTCGAATGATCTTCGGCCAAAACGGAGAGGTGGAGACCACCAAGGTACCCAATACGGTTTGCCCCGACCTCAAGGCCGTCCTTAATTCTAGTCCTGTCATACCCCTCGGTTCTCGACGATGATCGCGTTTCCTGTTCGATTCGATTCTAGGGCCGCCAAGATGGTGGCCGTGATGTTTCGGGCATCCAAGACGGTGAAGACTGGATGACCTTTGCCGGCCAAGGCCCGAGCAAATTCGTCCATCAGCAAAAAGTTATTGTGATCAGCAATCCGGCGGTTCTTAAACTCAAGGGGATTCTGATCGCGATAATGGACGCTCACTTCCGGTCGCGCTTCTGTCACCACCAAAGCGCCTTCAGTGCCCACCAGATGAAGCTTGATCTCCCCGATGTCGGGGTGAGCCGCGGCACCAATACGACCAATACAGAGCGAAGCCAAGACCCCGCTCTCCATTTCCAAGGAAACGGTTGCCAAGTCTTCCACCTGATTGTCGACATTGGCTTGATGAAAGTGAGCAGCCGCTTTGGTAAAGACTCGAGCCACACGCTGGCCCGTGAGGAGATGGAGATAGGCCAAGGGGTAAATCCCTTCAATCTGCAATTCCCCCATCGGCTCCAGGCCAACGCCTCCGTCGGAGCCATCGGCATGCGCCTCCAACTGGCGCTCCAACCAATTGATGGGTGGCTCATCCAAGCCACGGGTTCCCTTCCGCGGACCCGCATCTTTGGAGAAATAGAAGTCGCAGTGAATCGACCGAAGGCAACCCAAGCCTCCCGAATCCAGCACCGACTTGGTTTCCACTAAGGACGGCAGGTAGTTTCGATTCCAGACCAACGATTGCACCCCCCTCTGCTCGATCGCATCGACGAGCCGGTCCGCATCAGACAATCGCAACGCGAGCGGTTTATCCAGAATGACGTGGAGGCCGGCCTGGACGGCTCGGAGCCCCAGCTCACAATGGCGTTCCGCCTCCGAGCTGACCACCGCGACCGTCGCGGCCGATGCAGAGAGCGCTTCCTCGACATCGGTTCGGTAAGGAATCGAGAACTCATCGGCAAAGGCTTGATTCCGTTCGTGCACCCAAGCGGGTCGGTCGCCATGGTCGGCGACACCGACGAGCTCGAACTGCGGATGGGCAGCGACCGCCCGGGGCAGGTAATCGTGTTTCACCACGCTCAGTACCAGCACTCGATGTTGGGCCCGGGTTCCCATTGTCAGCAATCCTTTCCCCCGACTTCTCTCAAGCGGCAAACTTCATGAGCCTCTAGGCTTTTCTGGACGGCATCGACCACTTTCTGCACTTGAAGAACCTCCGCCAGTGATACCATCGGTTTGTGTGCGGATATTGAATCCACGAACGCCTGAAGCAGGGTCGCCATCCCGTAGGTCGGATTCCCGACGGTCAAGGCGCGAGGATCGTCACCTGAATAAAGGAGCGCCATGTTTCGATGGTCATCCGCGTAGGCCGCCCCCCGATCTCCGATCAGATGAATCGAGTCGTAGTTCTTTCCCTCAGGAAGGCTCCATGCCCAATCGAGCATCGCCATCCCCGCCCCGGGAAAGGAAAGATGCACCTGCAATCCGTTATCATCCTGATGGCGCAGCGCGTAAACGGTATCAGGCAATCCACCAAACAACCAAACCACCACATCGATCAAAGCCACTCGTTCTTGCTGACGCCTGGCCTCGTTGATGCCACCCGCCAGCCAGCGATGTGCTCGCAACAACCCTAGTTCGCCAAGCTCCCCTTGGCGATGACTTCGATACAATCCCTGAATCGCAGGCTCATAGCGCCGCGGGAGACCCACCGAGAACCATGGCCCCAAATTGGGAATTGATCCGGCCGACCGGGTCAGCTCCGGGATCGAACCCAAAAAAAGCGCCGGACGCGGACGGTCCTCTCTGGGCACTTGATCCGTCAGCACGCCATCAGCTTCCTCGATTCGCTCAACCCATTCCAACCCCTCCACGGCTCGCCCAGCCAGGCAGCACCGTTTGCCCAAGTCCGTGCCTACGTTTAGATGGATCTTCATTCCGCCTCCCCCTCTTGCCGAGTCGTGTCTGGGGCAAACAAAATACAGATCATCCCCAAAGCAAAGACAAAACTGGTCACCTGACCGATCCGGGCATAATCACTGTTAAACCACGCCAGCAAGGTGCCTGTGATCAGAAGGGTTAAGCCGGTGAGAATCCGTCCGAAATTGAAACTGACGCCCGCACCGGTCGATCGAATTCGAGTCGGAAAGAGCTCCGGTAGGAAAAAAGGAAGCCATCCAAAATAGATCCCGTTGAAGAATCCCAAACAGGCGACCCAGACCAGAAAATCAGAATCCATTGGCTCGGTGTATCGGAACGCATATTGCGCCACCAATAAGGCTCCAAGACTCGTCAGAAAATATGTTCGACGACGTCCGATCCATAGCGAAATCCAGCCCGCCAAAAAACTCCCAGCGATACTGGTCAGTGCTCTGGCCTGACCGACCCGCGCCTTGAGAAACGGATCCGGGGTTTCGGCCATCGCACCCGCCTCATCGGCCCATGGCATCATCCAATTAGCGCTTCCCCAGCCACCCAGCAGTGGAATGGTGGCAAGACCGATCCCAATCAACGTCAGCCGACCGTAGGGCCGTCGAAAAACCGCGCTGGCACCGGACGCCTGTTTGGATGATTCGGCGCCCTCCTTTTTCATTCGAAGCCAAGCCGGCGATTCGGGTAAGAGAATCCAGATGAGGAGCGACAAGACCAGAGGGATGGCGCCGACCCACATCACCCAACGCCAAGCCTCCGGGGTCACCTCGACCTGAGCCGCCAAGGTCGACATGGCAAAAATCCCCACATTGCCGGCCATCCCAATCAGGCTGGCCATAATAGGACCAGCGATTCGGGAAAACGCCTCCGTCACCAAAGCCACCCCATTGGGCCACGTCCCACCAATCCCTAAACAGGCGACGAACCGGAGGATCAAAAGGTCCACGGGATTGCGAGCAAAGTAAGACAGTCCCGTAAACGCCGAAAACACGGCCACACTCATCGCCAGAGCCCTCGTTCGTCCCCACTGATCGCCCAGGCGTCCGAAGACAAACCCGCCCGCCGCGGCCCCGAAAAGGAACGCGCACTGGAACCAGGCATACCACTTGGCGGCCTGTTGATTCCAATCCTCGAGCTGCGCCTGATCCGAATCCGACAGGGTCGCCGTTCGCGCTTCGGCGGTGAGCGCCTGATACCGGTCCGGATCCATCCAACCCGCGTCGCCCATTAATCCCACCGCAGCCGACCGAAGTGCCAGATTTGTAATGGAAATCTGAACACCGCCAAAAAACCAGGCGAGGACGGCCACGATCACCACCACCACGCGGGCAGACTGCTTCGTCGATTTGATTGCCTCGTTCATCACCGATGGATTCCCTTCCAATCCTGGTGGATTTTCCAATCAATTGCCAGTCTTGCGATTCATTTCGATCCCGCTAAGCTCTCCCCACCGACCTATGTCAGATTTAGAAAGCCAGGCTCTTCGTATTGGCATCATCGGAGCAACCGGTTATATCGGCACGCCCTACCGCCAAGAAATACGGGAGTCCAAACAAGCAAAGATCGTTGCCGTCTGCGCCCGGAGAGCCGATCTCCTTGCCGCTGCGGCGGCCGAAGACGGAGCGCAGCTGGCCACCTCGGATTGGCGGGAGGTGATCCACCATCCCGATGTCAATTATGTCATCGTGGCCACACCCGACGCCCTCCATCACGACGCCGTATTAGCATGTGCCAAAGCAAAAAAGCACCTGTTCTGCGAAAAACCCGTGGGCGTCAATGCCCTCGAGGCTCGAGCCATGGTGGCGGCCTATGCCCAACGCCCGTCCCTGGCGACCTATGTGCCATTCTGGACCCGCTATGTCGAGGTCTTCTCCGAGGCACGAAAACTGGTTCAACGCGGAACCCTGGGACAGATCAAAGTCATCATCTATCGTTGGTACAACCCTCGCCCCGCTTCCATGCCCTTTACGTGGCGGGATGACCCGACTCTCTCCGCCGCAGGCAGCATCGCCGACGTCGGATCACACGCCTATGACATGGTCCGCTGGATCCTCGGTGAAGAGGCCATCAGAGTCCTCGCCCACGCCGACACCATCACCCCGGCAAAGGCCGATCTGGGAGGAGTCAATCTGGCAGAGGCGCTGGCCTGGGGCCAATCCCACCAGCTTGAGGATGTCCAAACCAAGCGGGGCGGGACGCCCGACTACGCCTGCGCGGCATGGGAATTTCCTTCAGGTGCCGTCGGTTCTCTCCTCGTCTCCCACGCCACCTTCCTTCGCAAGGGATTCTCACCCGAGCTCGAATTCCATGGCACCGACGCCTCCCTGGGGATCGATCGTTTGACGGGAACCCTCACGCTCGCAAAACCCGATGGGAGCACCGAGGTCATCGCTCACCACCCCGACCAAGGCTTTGGAAACCGCTTCAAGAAACATGTGTTTCCCGCCTTTTACAGGACCCTTGATTCCAACCTTCCTCAAGACCACCCCAATCTCGAGGACGGTTGGCGGATCCAAGTTTTCACCGATGCCGTTGAACAATCGGCCCGACTCGGCCAATGGATCCGCCTCGATGAGGTCAACGGTGCCGAACCCCTCGAGCCTGCAAGGATCGATTCATGAAAGCGCGAACATTCCAGCTCCTCACCCTCTTAGGTGTTCTCCAGGCCGCATCCGCCCAAACCAGCCCGATCGATTTGCGCCCGAACGACGTGGTTGCGTTCCTGGGGGGAGAAAACCTGCTGCGCGTCCAACGAGCGGGATTCCTTGAGACCTTCCTTTCAAAATCTCATGCCGATGCGAATCTGAGGTTTCGAGATCTGACTTGGGAAGGGGACACCGTCGAGGTGCAAACGACCATCCACGAACGATGGCGGGAGGAAAGGTATGGCGACTGGCCCCAACAGCTCTCACACATCGGCGCCACCGTCGTCTGGGCCCAGTTCGGAAAAATGGAGTCTCTGGCCGGACCCGGCCAGCTCGATTCGTTCGAGGAGCACTACGAAACCCTCATCAAGCAATGGCAGGCAAGCGTGGACCGGATCACATTGCTGACCCCAATCGCCTTTGAGCCCACCGCAGGATCTCATCAACCCAATTTAACCGATGCCAACCAAACGCTCGCCCGCTATGTGAAGGTGATTCGAAAACTGGCAGCGCGTCACAAGCTCGGCTTTATCAATCTCTTTGAGCCAACCCGTAGAGCCATTCGACAGGGGAAGCGATGGACCGATAATGGCCTGCACCTTTCGCCGTCCCGACAAGAAGGCTTTTGTGATTTATTCCTTCGTGCCGCCGGTCTCCCCGATTCCAATCAATCGGTCGATCCCGAACTGCGAACCGCAGTGGTCGAGAAACACCGGCTCTGGTATGAGTATTGGCGCCCCGCCAATTGGAAGTGTTTGTTTGGAGACGATGGGGAAAGAATCTTTGGTGAGGCAGCGGGGATCTACCCGACCTTTCGAGAGGAATGGGCCCGCTACCCTGCCTTGATCAATCAAGCGGAAAACCGAATTCAAGACCTTCTGAGAGGGACCTCGCCCGACCAGGTCGCTCAACTCAAACCCGGGATTCAGGGTTGGTCGGAACCTCGATCTCCAACAAGGCCAGCGGAAGCTGCGCTGGGGGATTTCCGTCTGCTCAAAGGCTTCGAGGTCAATCTTTTTGCCTCGGAAACCGAAGGCCTAATCAACCCCCTGGCCCTTCGCTGGGATCCCGAGGGCAAGCTCTATGTCGCCTGCACCATCGCCTATCCGCAACACGAACCCGGGGAGATCCCAAATGACCGGATCATCGTTCTGAAAGATACCAACGGCGATGGAAAAGCCGATTTCCATCGGGTCTTCGCCGATGGACTCAATATCCCGACGGGGATCGAAATCGCCCCTGATGGGGTCTACGTCGGTCAAGGCACGCAGCTTCTCCTTCTTCGTGACACCGACGGCGACGACCAGGCCGATCAACGCGAGACGGTTTTGAGTGGCTTCGGCAATGGGGACACCCACCAAACCTCAAATTCATTCGTCTGGAGCCCGGGCGGCCAACTTTACTGGTGTCAGGGAGATGGCATCGAATCCCGGGTGGAAACGCCCTGGGGAGTCTCTCGACTCTTTCAAGCCGGCGTTTACCGGCTTCAACCCGATCGCTACCGACTCGAGGGGTTGCTCGATGATTTCATGGGACCCGGAAATCCGTGGGGCATCGCTTTTGACGATTGGGGCCAACCCATCGTCATCGACGGAGCGGGCGGCATCACTCATCTCAGCCCCGCTCTGCTGGCAACCCCTCACCGCCTCCGCCTTCCCACGATTGGACGTCCCGGAGGCTACTCCGGCATTGATGTCATTGGCGCCCCCACCCTTCCGGAGTCCATGCAGGGTGATTTCCTGATCGGCGACTACAAACCCAACGCCGTGAGTCGATTTGCCTTACAACGCGACGGTGCCAGTTTCGACGTCCTCTGGCGGGACCCGCTGATCGTGTCAAAGGACGAGTACTTTCGGCCCGTTGACGTGAAGGTCGGCCCCGACGGCGCGATTTACGTCTGTGATTGGTTCAACACGGTCATCTGTCATCAGGACGATTCCTACCGACACACCGCTCGGGACAAGGGCCATGGTCGCATCTGGCGGATCACCTATCGCGGCGATTCACGCCCCGTCCCTGTTCTCGCCGAGCAGTCGATCGAGGAGCTGACTGACTCGCTCGGATCGAGGAACCGCTGGCAACGTGAGCAATCCAAACGGGAACTCGTCACCCGCGATCGAAAGAGCGTCATCGAGGCGCTCGACCGTTGGTCACAAAAAGTCGACGGGAAGGACCCGGAGGCCTCCTTCGCCAGGCTCCAAGCCCTGATGATGTATCAATCGATCGAGGCCGTCTCCGAACCCGCCGTTCGGACCTGTCTTGAATCCCCGGAGCCCCGGGTCCGAGCCTATGCCGCTCGCACGCTCGGCCGTTGGGGGGATCGTCTTGACGTCGCTCAAGCGCTTCTGTCCCAGTTGGTCGAGGACCCCGATCCGCTGGTCCGGATGGAGGCGATTCTCGGTTGCGCGAATCTGGGGACCCCGACCGCCGTTCAAGCGGCAGCCCGGGCAATGCGCCACCCAAGCGATCCCTGGATTGACTATGCCTTCACCCAAACGGTTCGTTATCTGGAGCCCCAGTGGATTCCCGCCCTCGCCAAAGGCTCCCTCACGTTTCCGGAGGGACCCACGGATCTCTTGCGAATCCTCCGTGCATCGCATTCCAAGGATTTGGCGAAGGTGGTTCGCCCGCTCTTGACGCACTCGAACCCAAACGCCGGGACTCACGCTACGGTCTGCCACATTTTGGCGGCGGTCGGCGATGATGCCGATCTCCTCGACCTGATCACTCCGAATCCATACGGCGACAGAACCCCGGCGGCGCACTCACTCCAAGCAGAGGTCCTTCAAAGCATCGTCGGCGCCAACCGTCCGCGCCCCCCGGGCGAGATTGCCAGCCTGCTTGAGCCCATGCTCGAACGTCCCTCAACCGCTCTTCAACTGGCCGCCATCCGTCTCGCAATCCACTGGCAGGTCAGTGAGCTCTTCCCTCTCCTTCGGTCGATTGCCCAATCCTCCTCTTCTCAGCCACGGCTGCAAAAGGCGGCCATTTCATCCCTTCCGACTCTTGGCGGCAAGGACGCGCTCAAGACCCTGGTCCGGCTCGCGCAATCCACGGACCTTGCCTCCATACAGGTCGCTGCGATATCGGCCATGGTTTCCCTCAAACCCCGTCAAGCGTCCGATCATGCAATCGCCTTGCTCAAGTCGAGTCGCTTCCAATCCCACCATGCGCCCCTCCTCCGTGCCTTCATCCACCATAAAGGGGGAAGTCACGCCTTGGCGACCGCCCTGAGGGAACATGTCCTCGATACCGGCCAGGCCCAGAACCTTCTCAACACGCTGGTGACCCAGGGCTATTCCGATCCCCAACTGACCGAGGTCTTGCGAGATCAATCGGGAAGCTTCATGGAGCCCCCGGAGTTTAGTGAAGCCTATATCGACGCCATCGTCCAATCGGTGAAACAAAAAGGAGACCCCCACGCAGGCGAGGCGGTCTTTCGATCATCCGCTGCCAACTGCTATGCCTGCCACCGGATTGCCGGGGTTGGAGCCGAGCTCGGCCCCGACTTGAGCGCGACGGGCACGGGCATTCCGATTCGACGGTTGATCGAGGAGGTTGTCTGGCCGACGCGCCACGTCAAAGAGGGCTACGCCTTGACGCAACTGACGCTGCGGAAAGGTCAGGTAATCCAGGGCTATCCCCGTCAAGAACGGGGGCTCAAGGACTTTGTCGTATTGGAGGAATTTGGTAGCCAGAAACGAATTCAGATTGCCAAGGACACCATCGAATCGCGAGAAACCATCGGATCCATCATGCCGCCGACCGCGGTTTCTCTTCTCACACGACCTCAGCTCAGAGACCTGATCCGCTTCCTCTCCGAACTCGGGTCTCCTGGCGACTTTTCTACCCGCGACCGCGATGTCATTCGAGACTGGCAGACGAGCTCGAACGAATCCCGTTCCCAGGAACGCGAATGGATCCCCTTTCCCAGTCGGGTATCGGGAGAGGTTTCCATCGAGGACATTGCCAGCCTGATCGGATCAAGCGGGCCTTTTTGGATCAAAACAAAGCTCAATCCCGACGACACCGAGACCTTGCATGTGAACGACCCACGCGGATTGAAGGTCTACATCGACCAACAGGTGGAAGGGTTCGAAGGGAACTCAAGACTCGAGGTTTCACCGGGCCCACATGTCCTGGAGATCCTGGTTGATCCGGGCCAACGGAACGGCATCCCGGTTCGAGTCTCCTGGTAAGCGCCGTTTCCCCTCCAACCTCGCATCCGGCAACCCTCGCCCAACGCGGCGGGAAAGGAGGGTTGGCCGGGCTCTGGGGCCGAAATGTCTCCCTTGTTTCGGAATTTCAACCTTGGCGGCCCGACCCCCCTCCGCCCACCCATATCCTTTATCCTCTATGCTTAGCGTCGATCAGATGCCGTACAAAACCGCCATTCCATGAAAAGCGAAAGCACGGCGGGAACGAAAATGAGGGTGACCAAGGTGGAAAACATCAACCCAAACAGAACGATCGCTCCCAGACCGCGATACAGTTCCGTTCCCGCCCCGGGAAGAAACACGAGGGGGCACAGACCGAAGACCGTCGTGATGGTCGACATCATGATCGGCCGCAACCGGGTCCGTGTCGTTTCAATGATCGCTTGGGAAACGGCCACCCCTCCCTCCCGAAAACGGCGGACGGCTTGGTCCACGATCAGAATCGGATTATTAACAACCGTCCCGATGAGCACCAGAAAACCGAGCATCGTAATCATGTCCAGGGGCTGATTGATGGGCTGCGCGCCCATGAGTCCAAACAACACATGCCAATGATTGATCAGCCAGAGGCCAATCACCCCACCACTCGCGCCCAGGGGTACGGACAACATGATGATCAATGGCAAACCCCAATGAGAGAAAATCGCCACCATCAGCAGGTAAGAAATCACCACCGCCAAAAGAAAGTTTCCCCCCAGAGCTTCCCGGGTGGCCTTCAACTTGTCGCTCGCCCCCGCAATTCGGATCTGGACCTCGGCCGGAAGTTCGCCCCGATCACGCATTCCCCGGATCAACTCGGCCTCCACGCGCTCCACCGCCGCCTCAAGAGGCACGTCACGGGGCGGCACAATCGATAAGGTCACCGTCCTCCGGCTATCAACCCGTTGGATCACGTCCGTCTTGATGGTCTCCCGCACCGTCGCGAGCGCGCGCAACGGCAAAACCCCCCCGGAGGGAGAATAGACCTCCAGATCATCCAACCCCACCCGGTCCCGACGGGCGGATTGGAGGCTGTGCAGAAACATATCAATCTTCTCATCCTCCAGGAAAAACTCGTCCAAGTAGGCACCGTCGGAAAAGGCGGCCACCAAATACCCCAGTTCGCGAGCACTGACCCCAAACTCCTCGGCCCGAACCCAATCGGGCCGAACCTCGAGCACGGGTTGGCCCAAAGCCAGACCGGGCTGCGCCCGCACCTGGGGGGAGACAAAGATCTCATTGGCCTGGTCAAAGGCCTCGCGAGCCACCGCGTAAATCGTCGCCAGATTCGGGCCCGAAATATCCAGATCAATACTTCGAGTGCCTCCAAAGTTACCCGAAAAGATCGACCCACGAGAGGAAAAGCTCGTCACCCCAGGAACTTGCCCGAACCGGGTGTCGATGATCTCAAGATACTCGTCGATTTGTTTGGGATCTTTCGTCGTGACGATCGTCATGAGCGAAGTCGGCCGACAAAAGTTGATAATCGTCTTCAGTGCCGGCACTTCGGTCTCACCGGCGTCGAAGCGGGTCGGATCCGTCCCGAGATGAGGCACCAGGAACTCGTCCACCTCTCTCGCGATCACCTCCATCTCGGCCAAGCTGTAGCCCGCCGGGGGAGACATGATGGTGAACACCTTGGCCTCCTCCCCTTCAGGCAGATACTCGGATTTGGGAGTCAGGAACCAGAGAATGCCCAGGCTGCTCAGTAGCACCATCCCGATCGCGGTCAGCCGCCGCGAAACACGGGCAAGGATCCATGCGACCAAGCCGATCAACCCCTCCCTGACTCCGGCTCCAAACCGGGCTAACGCATCAGGAGAATCCGAGCCGTCCCGGACCTTCATCCAGCGGGCCGCCGCACAGGGAACCACCGTGATCGCCACGAGCATGGACATCAAGATCGATGCCGAAATCGCCACCGCGATATCGGAGTAGAGCTGACCCGCCTCTTCACGGACGAAAATGATCGGAACAAAAACAAACACGGTAGTCAGCGTCGACGCCAATACGGCCGTCCAGACTTCACTCACGCCATCAAAAGCCGATTCGAAAAGCCCCTTCCCCATTCGTCGATGCCGGTAAATGTTCTCCATCACGACAATCGAATTATCAAGCGTCATCCCGATGGCAAACGCCACGCCCGCCAGAGAAATCACATTGATGGTTCTTCCGGTGACGAGTAACCCCAGGAACGAGGCGATCGTGCAAATGGGGATGCCTAATCCGCCCAGGAAAGTTGTTGAGAGCGAGCGTAGAAACAGGAACAACACGCCACTTGCCAACAGGCTTCCCAGGATAAAATTCTTTTTCACGATGGCGATCGCCTCCCGAACATACATGACGTCGTCGCTCGCCCAGGTGATCCGCATTCCCCGAGCCTTCAGCAACCCGGCATTCAATTGATCCACCCTTTCCGTGACCCGGTCCATCACCTCGATGACATTGGAACCAATTTGTCGCTTGATACTTATCGAAATGGAGGGCGACCCGTTGAAGGTCGATACCCGAACGACTTCAGCATGATCCAACCGGGCTTCCCCCACCTCCTTCAAATACACCAAAACCCCGTCTCGCTTGGCGATCACCGTATCCTCGATCTCTCTCACCGAAGCAAAGCGGCCCACCGTGCGCAACATGTAGCGGCGCTTGCCGCTCTCAAAGTCTCCTCCCGACACATCCACATTCCGCCGCCGCAAAGCCTCCCTTAATTGGAGCACACCGATCTGCCGTTCCGCCAGCTTGGCCGGATCCACGAACACCTTCACCTGGCGCCGCGCCCCACCGCTCACCTGGACCTGAGAAACGCCCCGGACCCGTTCGATCGCCGTCCGAATGTGGTTGTCGACAAAATCTCGCTCCATGATGATGTCGACGTTCATGGGATTCCCCGGAAGCGGTTGAATGCTGTAATAGAGAAAGGCACTCTCCGAAGCGGAGGAGGTGGCAATCCGAGGCTGGTCGACATTCTCGGGATACCGGGGAACCTGTGCGAGGGCGTTATTGACCCGAATCAACACTTCCTGCACGTCAATTCCCGGCAAGAATTCGAGTTCGATTTCCGCCCGGCTCGAACCTGCGGTCGAAGTCATTCGATGGAGACCCGGAATCGAACGCAAGTATTTTTCTTGTTCAAAAAGAATCTCCTGTTCGATGTCTCGTGGGGTGGCCCCGGACCAGGTGGTTTCGACCGAGATGGTCGTCACATCCATGTTGGGAATCATTTGGATGGGCACCCGGAAGACCGCCACCAACCCAACCAGACAGAGGATGAGGACGGCCACCGCGGACTTGACACCATGTTGGATGATGGCTTGAAGCATGGGTTCTAACGCCTCTCGTCCCCGCTATCCATCACACGAACGGAATCGCCGGCGACCAACCGCTCGTTCCCGCGAATCACGACGGTCTCGCCTGGACTCAGGCTTCCCGACACCAGCTCCACTCGGTTTCCTTGCCGGACCCCCGTCCGAACCGATCGTTCCTCCACGGTGGCTACGGCTCCGTTCCCCTGGTTGACGACCCAGACCGTCTCATTCCCCTCAACCGACCGGATGACGGCATCCGCCGGCACCAAGACCGCCTCCTTCACCCCCTCGGCGTGAAGGGGGAAAAGGCCTCGGGCCGACATCCCTGGAGCTATGAGGTGCTCAGGATTGTCCAGCTCGATTCTCACGGGAAAGGACCGCGAGGATTCGCCCGCCAGGGCCACCACACTCCCGATAGGACCATGAAACTCGCGTTGAGGAATGGCCTCAAATCGAATCGTCACAGCCAAATCGCGCTCAAGCCGGTGATAGAACGCCTGGGGAACCAGGAACTCGGCGAAGACACGATCCAACTCGACCATGGTCACCGCCGTGCCCCCCCGGGGGACCCACTCCCCTTCCTCGATCTGTTTACTGACCACCATGCCGCTGAAGGGCGCGCGGAGCTCATACCGATCCAGCGTTTCACGACTTCGCTGTTGAAGGATCAACGTCCGCTTGACCTCCAGCTCGGCTAGCCGCAACTGAGAGGTCAATGCCTGCAAATCGCTCTCGGCGATGATCCTTTCCCGGGAGAGTCCAATCCCCTCGTCGTACTGGCGCCGCGCTTCGGCCAAGGCCGCTTTGCTTCGCTCCACCCGGGCATCGGCTTCCTCGGCATCGAGACGGGCAAACGTCGGATCGATCTCGCAAAACACCTCCCCCTCACCAATGAAATCACCCTTATCCACCCTTAAATGACGCACCAACCCCTCAACCTCGGCCGATAACTTTGAATACCGGCGCGAGAAGACCGATCCGGTCAAACGAAGGGTTTCGATGCGGGGCCCTCGCGTCACCGGCTCCCCCACCACCGGTTTGGCATCCGCACCCTGAAGTGAGGGACCATTGGCGAAGAACAACCCGACCAGGATGACGACCCATC
>DEAY01000327.1 GCA_002348345.1 Verrucomicrobia bacterium UBA2970 | reverse complement strand
CACGAACCAATTTCCCGCCATGATCCGATACTCGCTTGCGACGATTCCCCCGGGTGAGAATCAGGTGACCGAGGAACAGATCATTCGACGGATTGTGCATGTGCCCGCCGCGACCGTCAGGGCCGCGTGGCAGCGTCCCAACTCCCGCACCTCCACCGGCTCCACTCCACGCCGGCTCACCCCCGCCCAGGGAGCGACGCGAAGATAGGGCCCAAGGAGAAGCCGGAACCGATGAACACCCGATCTCAACCCAGCGCTTCGCAACAGGGCATCGCCTTGGTGATGGTCATGGTGGTGGTGTTGGCATTTGGGATTCTCGCCGCCTCGTTTGCGTTTTCTATGAAGGTTGAGGCCAGACTGGCTGCCAATGCCACTCGGGATCCCGACATGGAGTGGTTGGGACGCTCTGGAATCGAGCTTGCCCGATTTGTATTGGCGGAAAAAATGCGAATTCCCATGGAGGGGCAATACGATTCGTTGGCTCAGATGTGGGCTGGGGGACCCCTGGGAACGAACGAGGTGTTGATGGCCATCTCGCTCACTGACGTTCGGCTGGGCGATGGCTTGATCAGCCTTCAAATCCGAGATCTCGAGCGAAAGATCAACATCAATCTTGCGGATGAAGTGCTTCTCCAAAGAACCATGCTCATGATGGGAATGGATCCGATCGCCTCGGAGGTTATTGTCGATTCGGTGCTGGATTGGATGGACCCCGATTTGGATCCCCGCCTGAACGGTTTTGATGGGGAATCATACTTATCGGAACCCAATCCCCCTTTTCCTCCGTATATGACCAAGAATGGTCCCATTGATCACATCAGCGAGTTGCTGCTTATTCGCGGGATCGATCCGAGCCTCTACTATGGGATGGGGACTGGTTTGGGGGGCGGGCCGTCGGTTGTGGGGTCCTATGGTCAGGGCGGCGTACCGGTCTATGGGGGGGCGTCGATGAACCCGGTTGGCACGCTGGGAACCGTGGGCTTGAAAGACTTGTTCACGCCGATTGGAGGCGCTCGAGTCAATATCAATACCGCGTCGGAGGCGGTCTTGAGTTTGATCCCGGGTCTGGACGAGGTCCTCGCTCGTGAGATTGTTCAAGCCCGGCGCGGCTTTGATGGAATGGATGGAACGATCGATGACATCCCGTTCATGCAGATCCAAGATTTGGCCCTTCTGACCGGGATGATGCCCGACATGGTGTCGATCTTGAATCGTTATCTGACCGTTCGAAGCAGTGCCTTCGAAGTGGAAATCCACGCGCGGATCGGAGACTACTCAAAGCGCTATCTCTCGACGCTCATTCGGTTGGGATCGCGTGATGTTCTCGTCGTTAATTTTTACCCGCTCTAACCGAATTACCTTGGCGATTACCAGGGAACGCGTGAGGCTCAGGGAATGGCGGTTCCGCTGTTCATCACTGGTACGGGAACGGGCGTTGGGAAGACGTTGATAACCGCCCTGTTAACGCTTCACTTAAGGCGGCAGGGCATTCATGCGATCGCGCTCAAACCCTATTGTTCGGGATCCTGGGACGATACCGATCTTTTAATCCGTGCCAACGGCGGTGGTCTACAAAGAAGTCAGGTGACTGCGGTGTATTGCCGAGAGCCGCTTGCGCCCTATGCGGCCCTAGGTGTTCGCGATAGCCTTCGATGCGTTACCGATGCGATCGAATTGGTCAAGGACTGGGAAATGAACTGCGATGTTCTGATTGTCGAGGGGGCAGGCGGGGTGGCGGTTCCTCTTGCGCCGCACTACACCATGGCGTCATTTTTAACGGAACTGGGCGCTCTACCATTGGTGGTTGGCTGTAATCGCTTGGGCATCCTGAGCGAGGTCCAGGTTTGCCATTCCTTCCTTGACCAATGCAAGCGGGGCGCCGTGGGGATCCTACTGATGGGAACGGAAGCACCTGATGAGTCGGCGGTATCCAATGCCGGGATTCTTAAAGAAGTATTAGCGATTCCCGCGCTCTTCCAGCTCCCTTTCTTGGGCCTCGGCCTGGAAAACATTGAGGTATTGAAGCGGCAGGAAAAAAAACAAAGAAAAACCCTTGCGCGGGTGACGGAATGGTATAATGTCTCGCCATCAAGTTCGTCGGGAACTGAACAAATAACAGCCCCGAAGAACGCAGACCTCAGCGAGGGTTAAAAATCCTCAAAGAAACGTTTGACATACTGCGGAGAAGGAATTAATTTCCACACCGCATACGAGGCAACTGAGCTGCCATTTTGTCTGAGATAAAATTGGCTCTCAGGATTTTTAGCCTCTAACACAGTAGAATTTGGCGCGGAAAGCGCAGAGTTCTTTGAAATTTGAATTGTGCGATAAGTTAAGAGCCCCTTTCGAGGTGCCCTGAGTTAGTTTGGGGTGCTGAGAAAGTTTTAATTAACAAACCGTTTGGGTCGTAAGACTCAAACAGAATTCAAACTAACGATATATAACGGAGAGTTTGATTCTGGCTCAGAACGAACGCTGGCGGCGTGGATAAGACATGCAAGTCGAACGGTGACTGAACGGTAGCAATATTGTTTAGTTGTAGTGGCGAAAGGGTGCGTAACACGTGGGTAATCTGCCGTAATGTTCGGAATAACTTGCCGAAAGGTAAGCTAATACCGGATGTGGACCTTTTGAGGCATCTTGAAAGGTCTAAAGCTGGGGATCGTAAGACCTGGCGCATTATGATGAGCCCGCGGCCTATCAGCTTGTTGGTGAGGTAAAGGCTCACCAAGGCTAAGACGGGTAGCCGGTCTGAGAGGACGGTCGGCCACACTGGAACTGAGACACGGTCCAGACTCCTGCGGGAGGCAGCAGTAGGGAATATTGCGCAA
>DEAY01000204.1:1667-16234 GCA_002348345.1 Verrucomicrobia bacterium UBA2970 | reverse complement strand
GGTGAGACAAACACCTATTACCTCCACGATGATCTGCCGGGTTTCGAACCCGGCGGGCGCCCGATTTCCTCTGACCGCTTCCGGTTCCAGATCTCGCACCGAACAACCCTCCGCACCAATATCACGGCCAAGCTGTCGGTCAACAAACTGAGTGATTTTAATATCAATCGAGATTTCTTCGAAGCCGAGTATCGACGCAACACTCAACCTCGCTCGTTCTTCGAACTCGAACAGCTTGGGGAAAACTTCTCCCTCGCCCTTCTGGCTCAACCGCGGATCAACGACTTTTACGAACGCATCGAACGACTCCCAGAAGTGAAGTTGACGGCCTTTCGGCAGCAAATCGGGCGCGTTCCCGTTTACTACGAAAGTGAATCATCCGCCGGCTACCTGGGCCATCAATTCATGAATAACGTAACGAACGACTTCTACGCAACGCGCGTCGACACGTGGCATCAATTGGTGGTGCCCCATACGTTCTTCGGATGGCTCAACGTCCAACCCCGGATCGGGGGGCGTTCCACTTATTACACCGCCGCGGACGGTAACGGCCAAACATTGAGTGAGGAACGAAGAAACGTGTTCAACACCGGAATGGAAGCCAACTTCCGCGCCTCTCGCACCTACGCCCATGTCACCAATCGATTCTGGAATCTGAATGGTCTCCGGCACATCGTTCAACCTTCCGCGAACTACGTCTACGTCCCGAATCCCAGCAGCCTCCCCCCCGAACTGCCCCAGTTCGACCACGAGATCCCCAGCCTCCGGTGGCTTCCGATTGAGTATCCATACTACAATTCAATCGATTCCATCGATGCCCAGAATGCGGTTCGCCTTGGGCTTCGAAACAAGCTTCAAACCAAACGGGAAAGGAATGTCGACGTTGTCAATTGGAACGTTTTCACCGATTTTCGAATCGACCCTCGGAGGGACCAAAGCGACTTCGGCGATCTCAATTCCGATCTCGATTTTCAACCGCGCGATTGGCTCGCTCTCCATTCCTATGCCCGCTACAGCGTCGAGGAGAACGACGTTCGCCTAGCCAACCATCGGATAACTCTTTATCCAGATGATGTCTGGAGCCTCTCCCTGGGACACCTATTCTTGCGAGACGAACTGGACTACTGGGGTCTTGGCAACAACGTGTTCTACAGCAGCCTCTACTACCGGTTTAACGAAAACTGGGGAACGCGAATCAATCATCAATATGAGGCCAAGGACGGGACGCTTGAGGAGCAGTCCTATACGCTCTATCGAGATTTCAGAAGTTGGACGGGCGCCTTGAGTTTTCGCGTTCGGGACGAGCGAACGGCGCCCCAGGACTACACCCTCGCGGTCATTCTCTCCCTCAAGGCGTTCCCTCGGTTCGGCTACGGAGACGACACGGTCCAGTCCTCTCTGCTTTACGGACGGTAATCCGCGTCAATCCAAACGGGCTGGGTAAACGCCCCATTGGACGCGACATCCCATACCTCAAGTCGAATCCACTTCTTCCCCTTGAGATCGAGTTCACGACGAATGGTCTCGCGCCCGAACTCACGCCGATTTCGAAGATCGATTTCGTCCCGATAAACACGGCTTCCATCCCCGGTAATGATCTCAGCAAACGCCAATGGAAAGGTCCAATCAACCTCAAATTCAAGAAGGCTCCTCCGCCCCGCCTCCAGGTTCAGACGCTGCCCGCTCTCGACTCCCCCAACCGAAAACTCCGGCAACAATACTTCCCCGGTGGTGACAAAAAAAGCACCCTCCCGAAGAGCCCCCAACACGCTCCCCCAACCCTCCTCATAGCGGGGCAATCGCTCCAGGCGCAGGTAGTTCATGTTCATATGCCCGTAGAGTTCATAGTCGGGCTCGATCTTGAAAACATCCACTTCTCCAAGGACATATTTTTCCGGTCCCCAATTGGCCATATCATCCATCAATCCCAAGATCCGCTTTCCCAGGCGACGCCATGACAGATCGGCGGGCATTGCTTTCCAGGCCGCGCCGAGAAAACGGTCTGATCGAAAGAAGGTTTCTTCCCGATATTGATCGGGATACCCGGTGGAACTCTTGATCCGAGCATGGGCCGTCCACATCAGTCCGTTTTCTCGTTCCATAAGCTCCAGCACATCCGCCCGACTGCCGACGTGGTAGACCTTTCCGTAGTCGGGTATCTCCTGCACGAAAGGGGTCCCGTTCGGTCGATTGAGCACCCAATTCACCGGTCGCGGAAAGAAACTTAACCAATGCCCGCCCAGGTGGACGTTCGGTTCCTCCCCCGGCAGCAGAAGGAAGTCATCCTCAGAGAGTCGTTTGCATTCGGAATGCATCCGCTGAAGTTGCGCCAGTCGCTCCCTGGTTTTCATTCGCGGCGTTCTACCGTTGTGAAACTCGGCCAAATGAACAATGTCCGCTCCGGTTTTCCTAAAGGCCTCGACAAAGCCTGGGGATTCCAAGCGGTTGGGTCGCCGAGCTACCCCTGGGTTGGCGCCTTCCCATTTGAGATAATCCAAGGTGTGTTCCACGTGATAATGACTGGTAAAGCGTTGATATCCCGGCAGGGCTGGGTAGTGATCCCCTCTGGTATATCGGGCAACCTCACCGATCGCTTCCTCTCCCTTCGCCGAGGTGAGGAGCCAATATACGCCAAGCCGTTGCTCGGTCGCCGGAGGGGCATTGAACCAGGGAACATATCGCCGGTCTCCGTCAAGCGGCTGTCTCACTCCGATGCTCCGCTCCTCGACCCGGTCCCGATACCCCTGCCCCCGCCATACAAATCCAAAGTTATCAGCGAAATCCAACGGATAAAAAAACTGGTGAGGCGGCGGGAACACGGCCAACGAGCCACGCTCCCCCTCAGCCACAATGGTCCGATACCGGACCGACAGATGCTCGATTTCGTTCCCGCTCGAAGGATCCGTCCGGCGCAATTGGTCCTTCGAATCCATCCAGACGGCACCGGTCCATCGGGAATCCCCTGACGTGATTCCCGAGTCATAAAGAATGGCTCGACCGTCCTCTTGGGTCGCCAGGACGGAATCAACTCGAAGCAATGAGCTGCCTGAGATCACAGTCAGGTCAAGACGGCCGTGAAACCCGCCGGCCTTCAGCGAGCTCAACTCAATTCGCATCCAACCCGACCCCGAGACCACCCGTGCGGATTGCAATTCCAGAACGGCTCGGTAGGCCGACGAGGGACGGGTATGCACCTTATCGAAAAACACCACCCAGCCCGACCGTTTCGCCAAGTCACGCTCGCCAACCGTCAACAAAGTGACCGGATCAATATCCCGCAGAATCACCTCTGGGCGATCCCAAGGGCCATCCATCGTCGCCACGGATTGAACGAGCGGCTGGTCTGTGTTGAGCGAGAGGACAAGCTCGCAGAATCGACCACCGCTCCCCGCCCAACGGACACTCACTTGGTCGCCCCCGCGCTCGACTCGAATCTCCGACCCTGGATCATAAGTGCTCAGGTCCATCTGAACCGCCGCTTGAAAACAGGGGGTGATCATCAACCCCATCAAAGCCGCCAGGGCCTTAACAAGGATTCTCAAAGACGCATCGCTACTCATCATATGACTCCTGAAACCATCTTGGAACGGTTCAAATGAAACCAAAGGATTCGGGCCAGCTCTGGGCTCCTTCCCAGGAACCCCGTCGGGCTTCGCCACCGACCCCCAATCGCGCCTACTGAGCCCCGCCCACCTTCATGTCGAGGGCAAACAGTGAATCCATCGCCGTGATAAACAGTGTCCGAAACCGCTCCCCTCCAAAACAAACATTGGCCGTCCACCCCTTGTTGATCGGGATCTGGTCGATTTGTTTTCCCTCGGAGTCGAATACGGTCACGCCCCGCCCCGTCAGATAAACGTTTCCCTCGGCGTCCATCGTCATGCCGTCTGAGCCCATGCTCACGAAGGGTTTTCGATTCGAGAGCACACCATTGGTTCCGATCTCATAGACGTATGTCTGGCGACCACCGAGGTCGGCGACATAAAGACGCCGGCCGTCCGGGCTCCCGATCATCCCATTGGGTCGAATGAATCCCCCGGCAGCCACCCGAACTTCTGATCGATTGGGAGGCAGATAGTAGACATTCTCTTTTTCAATCTGCTTTTCATCCCGTCCCCAATAGTCGCGTTTGTAGAATGGATCGGTGAAATAAACCCCGCCATTGGGATCGACCCACAAATCATTGGGCCCATTGAGCAACTTTCCACCCAGGTCCTTGACCAAGACGACGACATTCTTTTCCGAATCGATCTCCCACAACTGGTTTTTCTCATCGGCACACGCCAGAAGGTTTCCTCGAAGATCGAAATAAAGGCCATTTGAGCGGCCCGCCGGCTGCATAAAGGTCTCGAGCCGCCCGTCCGTCGTCCAAATCATAATTCGATCGTTGGGCTGGTCGGTAAAGTAGACATTTCCCTTCGAGTCCGCGGCCGGACCCTCGGTGAATTGAAAACTCGAATCCAACAAACGAGGCCTCGCATCAGGTGCCCTCACCGGTGAAGCCGCCTGAAGAGACCAATCGGGAATCACCAAGATTGCGGCTGTCACCGCACCACCAATAAAAGAAACTAACCCTCGAATCGGAGCAAACAATAACACGCCTGAAGAGTAATGAAGGTGAGCCCGTAACATCAACCCCTTTCATCCCAGGGACCCATGAAGCAACCTAGTTTTCCGGATGCATGGAAAAGCGCGAAAGCGACAGAAAATCGATGGGCAGAGGCGTGTGCCCATCGAGGGCGAGCTGGGCGAGAGCTTCCCCGATCACCGGAGCAAACTTGAATCCATGACCGCTGAATCCTGTCCCAAGCGTGACATTCTTCCAATGGGGATGTTGATCGATGACGAAATTGCCGTCGGGCGAGTTGGTGTACAAACAGACGGAATTCGAGAGTGGCTGTCCGGCGAGGGCGGGAAGAAACCGGTTGACCTTTCCTTGAACCTGATGCCAGTCGGCGTCGGAACACTCTCGATTCACCCCTTCGGGCGTCACCGCTTCGCCATTCACATGCTCAGCAACCTTGAACCCAGGCTGGCCCGGTAACTCCGGGAAACCATAGATTCCATGACCACGCTGATATTCAACAAACCAAGCAGGGAGGGGATGAGATCGAACCCCCTCCTGGTCAAGCATCGGCAACCAGAACATCGTTTGCCGGGTCACCGAAAGGGGCACCCCCAACTGGCCCAGGAGCTCGTGACTCCATGCGCCCCCCGCAATAATCAGCCGCTCCGCTTCATAAACGCCCTTCTCGGTCGTCACCGTGACGGACTGGCCATCGGCCTTCCATGCTCGCACGGGTTCATTCCCACGAAGGTCCCCCCCAAGATTCGTCGCCAACCTGTGCAGCGCATGAAGAGCCGGTTCGACCAATAGCACACCCGCCGCCCTCTCGTAGAATCCATGGTAGCCCTCGGGCAGTCTGAACTGGGGATAACGCTCTCCGACCGCCGCTTGATCAAGAAGTTCATGGTCGAGTCCGTGCTCCATCGAGGCGCGAAGGCATCCCGGTACAATCACGCCGTCTGCGGGACTCAAATAAAGGCCGCCGGTTGCTTGCAGGATGGACCACTCACTTCCCCGTTCCAATTCATGCCAAAGCTGGTAAGTCCGGCGTAACAAGGGCACATAGTCCGGATGTTCGAAGTAGCTCAGACGAATCATCCGCGAGTGGCCGTGGTGGGATCCCATGGAATGCGGCACGGCGAAGCGGTCGAGACCGAGAACCCGCTGCCCCCTCCGGCCGAGCTGCCAACAGGCAGACATCCCCATCGTTCCCGTCCCAACGACGATGACATCATAGGATCGAGCCATCAGGGAAAGCGCTTCAGGGGGTTCTCTCCGTTTCCCTTCGCCCTTCACGTCCCAACTCGAGCGCCACCAAACCGCCTTCAAGTTGGGCCAGCGCCCGGGCTAAGGATCGGTTCCAGCCTGCCACGAGCGCGGCAGCCGAAGCCCCCTCGACCGGTTCAACCTCCCGACAGATAATTGTGCCCATGCTTTCCGGCAGAGCGCCCGAGTCGTCAATGACCCTGGCATGGAGGGAAAGGACCGTCCTCGGGGTGCCTTGATCCCGAAGGTCGACATACAATTCATCCACGAAACACTCCAATACGCGAGTCGCCACCAAGGCGCTTCCTGATCCCGTGACGGCACGAAATCGTCCACTTTGACGCATCCAATCCGACAAGAGCGTCGTCAACCGCTCGCCGGGCGAGGTCAACCACTCCGAGTAATAATCAGAGACGAACTCGGACGCCCCCAGTCGGGTCACCAATCCCTTGCCGCCATAAGCCGGCGCCACCTGGACCGGTCGCACTCGCAGAACCTCCCCGACCGCTTCGTCCTTTGCGCCAGAACGTTTCACAACAAATTGGTATAGTCGTTTCGCCGGATAGGGCTTCGACAGTTGGCATCCCGCTCCCAGTAAGCCGAGAAGCAACAGCATCAGGGTGACACCCAAAATGCCTCGACCCAGGGGCATCCACATCAAGTTACTCTTCATAAACAGGCCCCATGGGAGGCGGATCACCAAAGAAAACTCGCGACGGGTTCCGTTTCGCGTCCTCGGTGATTTCTTCCAGATTCTTGGCAATCGAATTCAGGTGGGCCAAGGTGCTCAGGAGACCCTCTTCATTTTCGACCACGATCCGATCCACTCGACGCAAGGTGAGATCAAGCCGGCTCAGGACATTGTCCAACTCCGGAGACACCAATAATTCCCGCACCCTGGTCAGGACCGCCCGGGCATCCTGTGACACCTTTTCAATTTCCAACCCTTCCAATCCCCGTTGGATTTGACGGTTGGTTTCCTGCAACTCGGTCGCCAGCGTGTTCACGTTGGTCACCAACTCTCGGATCTCCGCCTGTTCCAAGGTTTCCTTGGCAATCACCACGAGAGCATTGAGGTTCTGGCTGATCGATTCAAAATCGATATTCTGAATCTTCACAAAGACGTCCTCGGCGGCGTTGATAATCCGGGTAAAGGATCCCTGGGCCGATGGGATATAGTAATTCCGGGGCTCCCACTTGACCTCGAGAGGAGGGTTGGTCTCGGGATTCAAGTAATCCATCTCCAAATAGGCGCTCCCCGTCAATCCGACATTGGCGAGTCGGGCGCGGAGCCCCCGCTTGACTTCTTTCTCGATCGATTCCTCGACGGGGCTCGACCACGAATCAAACACTCCAGGCATCAGCGCAACAATGATCCGGACGTAGGGCTTTTTCAGCGAAGGCTCCTCGTAGCGCTCATAAACGGATCGAGTGAAATCAATCTTTTCGACCGTACCGATCTTGACCCCTCGGAACTTGACCGCCGAGCCCTCTTCAAGGCCCTGAACGGACTGATCGACGTAGGTCTCGAACCATTCCCGTTCCTCCAGAAAGGCCCCGGCTCCGAAATACACCACGCTCGCAACCATCAGGACGGCACCGAAGATCACAAAGGTGCCAAGGGCGAAGAAATTTGCGCGAGTCGTCACCGTGATCGCCGTTCCATGGGTCTATCAATCATTCATGCCGCCTCTCGGTTGAAAAAACGTCGAACCGATGGTTCCTCATGCCGGTCGCGGAGGATCCGAGGGTCACCGGTGGCAATGATCCCTTTCCGTTCCTTGTCGAGCATGATCACGCGATCCGCGATCGCGTAGATGCTGGGAAGCTCGTGGGTCACGACCACGAAGGTAATGCCCAGATTCCGAGACAGATTTCGAATGAGCACATCCAGTTCGGCGGACGTGATGGGATCGAGGCCAGCCGAGGGCTCATCCAAAAACAAAATCGAAGGATCCAGTGCCATCGCCCGCGCGATAGCGGCTCGTTTTTGCATGCCGCCGCTGATTTCAGAGGGCATGTAGTCAGCAAAACTATCCAGGCCCACCCACTCCAGCTTCATTCGAGCGATTCGCTCAATTCCCTCGGCGTGCAGCTGGGTAAACTCCTCCAGAGGCAAACTGACATTCTCCAACAAATTCATCGACCCAAATAGGGCGCCGCTCTGGTACATCACGCCAATCCTGCGCAAAATCCGTGAGCGCCTCGCGGGATTGCCATGCACGATCTCTTCGCCCTCGATCGCAATTGTCCCCTCCGCTGGTTGCCGAAGTCCGATCATATGCTTCAAGAGCGTGCTCTTTCCGCATCCCGACCCCCCCAGGATCACAAAGACCTCGCCCCGTTTCACGGAGAAGGACACATTTCGAAAAACCGTGTGGTCCCCATAGGCCACGGACAGGTTGGCCACCTCAATCAACGATGCCTCGTCTCCGTTCATATTCCCAGCAAGAAAAAGATCACGGAAAACAGTCCATCCGTGACCACAATGAGGGTGATTCCAGTCACCACGGCCCGGGTAGTGGATCGCCCCACCGCACTGGCTCCCAGTTCCGTCTGCAGCCCCCGGAAGCAACCCACGGTCGCTACCAACAGACCAAAAGTCGCTGCCTTAAACAAGCCTCCCAGTAGATCATTCAACTCCAGAGCAGCGACCACCTGATGACAATAAAGCACATAAGAGAATCCGAGTGAGAGATAAACCACGCCCCCTCCGATGAGTCCAAACACCATGGAAAACATGGTGAGGAAAGGCATCATCGCGACAGCCGCGGACACCCTTGCCACCACCAGAAAGCGCACTGGCGGCAGGCCCATCGTCGAGAGTGCATCGACTTCCTCGTTAACCTTCATCGTTCCGAGTTCCGCGGCAAACGCCGCCCCCGAGCGACCCGCGAGGATGATGGCGGTCATCAAGGGACCCAATTCGCGAACCAATGAAACAGCCACCAGGTCCGCCACGAAGTTCTGGGCTCCAAACTGACCCAGAGGAATCGCCGCTTGAAAAGCGATAATGAGCCCGATCAAGAAGGAAATGAGCCCGACGATGGGCAAAGCGTTGGCACCGACGTGTTCACAAGTCAGCCACACATCACGCCATCGCAGCTTTCTTGGATGAAACAGGGCCCATGTCATCGCACTGGACAATTCACCAATAAAGGCCACCAGGGCAACCCCATCCTGCCACAAGTGAACCACACTGGTACCGACCAACCCGGGCAACGATCGATATGGTGCCCTTTGAACGAGCGGTTGGGAACCCCTTCGTCCTTCCAACTGATGGAACAAGCCCTGAAAACGCGGGGCCAGCCCGTCGATTCGAAACGCACCGCCCGACTTCCTCTGAACCTCAGCAAGATCCAAAAAGAGCCCCAGCCCTGCGCTGTCGCAATAGACCACCTCGGCCGCATTGACGACCACTCCTTGACTAAGAGATCGCCGCCCGAGCTCATGACGAGCCTGCAGCCATATCTCGTGGATGGTCGTGGCCTTGAGGACGCCTCGGAAGGACAGGATCAGTTCGCCCTGATCACCGCAAGCAACCTCCAGCGATCCCTGGGGAGTGGCGGTCGGAGCGAGCACAACGAGGAAAACAACGGGTTTTTTGGATTCAAATCACGGCCGTCCAGGGGGCCCAAACAGCCTCTGCCCGTTTCAATTCCCCGTTACTCATCGCCTCCGGCCGCACCATCAGTCGATTCAGACTCGGCAGCGGGCGAAGCAGGATCCTCTCCCTGGACCGTCTTGTCCTCCGAACCCGGATCTTCCCCCAAATCGTTCTCATCCTGGTCACTGATGACCGGCGCAATCGCCTGCAGGCGATCCCCGTCATCCAGGTTCATGAGCCTTACGCCTTGGGTGTTCCGCCCGGTCTCACGAATATCTTCCACCCGGGTTCGAATCATCTGTCCGCTGACCGTGATCAACATGATTTCGTCTTGATCGTGCACGGTCAGGGCCCCAACCACTTTTCCCGTCTTGTCCGAGGTCTTCATCGTGATCACGCCCTTTCCTCCCCGCGACTGTTGACGGTAATCCTCAAATCCGGTTCGTTTTCCGACCCCCAATTCACTCGCAACCAGGAGGGTCGCTTCCGCCTCGACCACCGCCAGACTCACCACCGCGTCATCCTTCGAAACCCGAATCCCCCGGACCCCCGCAGTAACTCTCCCCATCGGCCGGGCATCCTTTTCAGAAAACCGAATCGATTGACCTTCCCGGGAGATGAGAACCACCTCGTCTTCACCGCTGGTGTACTTGACCCCAATCAATCGATCATTCTCTTCAATCTTGATCGCCCGGATTCCCCCTCGCCGATAATTGGCGTAATCGGCGAGCGCCGTCTTCTTGACCGTACCCCGCTCGGTTGCGAACATCAGATAACCCGCTTGCTTCCAGGTCAGATCTTCCCCGTCCTCCGACAGCTTGGAGACAATCCGAATGAGGGCAGCGATCTTTTCATCCGCCTGCATCTCCAACACGTTGGCAATGCTTCGCCCCTTTGAGGTTCGAGACAGATCGGGAACCTCGTGAACACGCTCGACAAAGACCCTTCCGGTGTTGGTAAAGAACATGAGGTAATCGTGAGTACTCGCCGAGAAAAGGTGCTCGACAAAATCATGGCCCTCGTCGTCCGTCGCCTTCCTGGCTGCAGTATCCATTCCAATCACCCCTTTTCCCCCGCGGCGCTGTGCCCGGTATTCACTGACATTGGTTCGCTTGATCAAACCGGCATGGGTCAGCGTGATAATGACACCCTCGTTGGCGATGAGATCCTCAAGCGCCATCTCCCCTTCATCAACGACGAGATCGGTTAACCGGGGCGTTGCATACTTTTCCTTCACCCACTGAAGCTCATCTTTGATGATGTTGAGCACCCGTTCTTCACGGGCAAGGATATCGAGCAAATCCTTGATCTTCTCCAGGAGCTCATGGTACTCCCCCTTGACCTTATCAATCTCCAGTCCGGTCAACTGGTACAATCTAAGATCCAGGATGGCGTTGACTTGGGCAACCGTCAGTTGGTAGCGCCCCTCCACCAGTCGCGCCTCGCTTCGAATCAGGATTCCGAATTGCTCGACCTGCTCCTGGCTGAAATCGTAGTCCAGCAAACGCTGTTTGGCCTCGTCTCGGTTGGCCGAGGTCCGAATCATTCGAATGAAGTCATCAAGATTGGCGAGGGCGACCAAATACCCCTCGAGCACCTCGGCACGAGCCTCCGCTTTGGCCAGCTCGTATCGAGTCCGGCGAATCACCACCTCCCGGCGATGCTCGATATAGCAATTGATGACCTCTTTCAGGTTCAGCGTCTTCGGCCGCCCATGGTCAATCGCCAGCATATTGACACTGAAGGTGGTTTCGAGCTGGGTGTGTTTGTAAAGGTTGTTGATGACCACCTTGGGTACGGCATCCCGCTTCAGTTCGATCACCAGTCGGGTCTTCTCGTCCGACTCATTCCGCATCGAGGAAATCTCGGTGATCACCTTATCGTTCACCAAGTCGGCAATTCGCTTCTCGAGCACCGCACGATTGACATTAAAAGGAATCTCGGTGATGACCAACTGCTCCCGTCCCGTCTTCGTTTGCTCGGCTTCGATTTTGCCGCGGATCTTGAGACTCCCCCGCCCCGTGTTGAAATACTGGCGGATCGGCTCGAGACCGCAAACCTGGCATCCCGTGGGGAAATCAGGCCCCTTGATGTACTCCATTAACTCGCTGACGGTGATGCCTGGGTGATCGATTTGGGCACAGACCCCGTCGATCACTTCCCCAAGATTGTGTGGCGCTATGTTCGTTGCCATCCCGACGGCAATGCCCGTCCCCCCGTTTACCAGAAGATTGGGAAAGGACGCCGGAAACACGGCAGGCTCCATCCGGGTTTCATCATAGTTGGCGACGAAATCAACCGTCTCCTTGTCCATGTCCTCCATCAGGATCGAACCCAGGTGAGTCATTCTCGCCTCGGTGTAGCGCATGGACGCTGGAGGATCGCCTTCGACTGACCCAAAATTCCCCTGGCCTTCAACCAGGATATCTCGCATGGCCCAGGGCTGGGCCATGTGGACCAAGGTCGGATAAATCGCCTGATCCCCATGGGGATGGTAATTGCCCATCGTCTCCCCAACAATCTTGGCACACTTCAGGTGTTTCTTGCTGGGGCCCACCCCCAAATCATTCATCGCAAAGAGAATGCGGCGCTGGGAGGGTTTGAGGCCATCACGCGCATCGGGCAAGGCGCGGGACACGATGACACTCATCGAGTAATCCAAGAACGAGTTCTTGATCTCATCCGCGACGTTAATCTTTTGAATCGCTTCCGAGGTCAGCGAAGAGTCGATCGATTCCTCGGGAATGTCATTCGGGGGGTCTGAATCAGCCATAGTTTATTCTGGACGGCAGTCGGTCCACTTAACGCTTTGAAAATGAAATCATGGAAGGGATCAAAGGAAAGAAACCTGAGGCCCTCGAACCCACCTTGGAACTAAACATCCAAGTTCCTCACATTCAGGGCGTTGTCCTCAATGAATTGCCGTCGCGGCTCGACTTCATCGCCCATCAATTTGGTGAACATCTCCTCGGCTTCAATCGCATCGGAAACATCAACCCGAAGAAGTTTTCGGTGACTGGGATCCATGGTGGTGCCAAACAATTGCTTCGGGTTCATTTCGCCTAACCCCTTAAAACGCTTGATCTCCAATCCCTTCCGCCCCACATCCATGATACTGTCAAGAATCTCACTAATCGAGAACAGGGGCTTTCTCCGTTCCTTCTCACCCTCCCCCTCAATGAGCTCAAACAACGGGTAATCCTGGGCCGAGTAGTGCTCCACATTAAGGCCTTTTTCCGCCAATTGCTCCAACAACTCGGAAACCGCTTTGCTCTCGTGGAGCTCCACGTGTCGGGCCCGCCGAACGGGGACGCCCTTCACTCGAACCGCGGTGCCCGTCTCCACCTCTTGCTCCCCAAACAATCCGAGATCCGGGTTTTCTTGTCCAAATTGAGCGAGTTCTTCCTCGGAATGAAAATAGTGGACCAACTCTTCATTGCCCTCCCGAACGATCACCAAGTGACGCGGCATATCGAAGGTGTCCGCACGCCGGCATTCGATGTAATCGCTAAAGTCCCCACCATGCCGCCGGATAGCCCGGGCGTATTTGTCCAACAACTCGAGACGTTCCAGGATCTCGCTCAATTGATCCCGACTCAACACCTGCTCATCGGCCAGGTTTTTCAGTTGAACGTCATCCGTCCCCAGTTGGATGAGGATCCGATTCAAGGCGGCATCGTCATCGACATACTCGACCCGTTTTCGTCGACTAATGAGATAGAGCGGGGGCTGGGCGATGTAGATGTAGCCCTGTTTCACCAGGGCCGGCATGTGCCGAAAGAAAAACGTCAGGAGAAGGGTCCTGATGTGGGAACCGTCGACGTCGGCATCCGTCATGATGATCACTTTGTGGTAACGGAGCTTCTCTAGGTTGAAAGCCCCCTCGCCTTCTCCCTCGCCGATCCCCGTCCCAACCGCCGTGATCATGGTGCGAATCTCGTTGTTCTGAAGCACCTTATCGAGTCGCGCTTTCTCGACGTTGATCAGTTTTCCGCGGATTGGCAAGATCGCTTGATACTTCCGATCCCTTCCCTGCTTCGCCGACCCACCTGCGGAGTCCCCCTCGACAATATACAGCTCCGTCTTCGATGGATCTCGCTCGGAACAGTCGGCCAACTTGCCCGGCAGACCTCCCCCCGACATCGCGCTCTTGCGAACGGTTTCTCTCGCCTTTCGAGCGGCCTCGCGAGCGCGGGCCGCCATCAACGATTTATCGATGATTCGCTTGGCGAGCGTCGGCTGATGATCAAAGGCCGACATCAATCCTTCATAAACGAGCGAAGAGACGACTCCTTCAATCTCTGTGTTGACCAACTTCACCTTGGTCTGGGACTCAAATCTCGGGTTGGGCAGCTTCACACTGACCACACAAACCAAGCCTTCCCGAACATCATCGCCAGAGATGGCTGGATCCTTTTCCTTGATCAGATTGTGTCCCCGTGCGTACTGGTTAATCGCTCGGGTCAGCGCCGTTCGAAAACCCGTCAAATGGGTTCCGCCATCGCTATTGCGAATGGAATTAGCAAAACAAAGGATCTGATCATTATAGCTGTCGTTGTATTGCAGCACACAATCGAGAAATACATCCTCCGCTTTGCCGTCAATCTGAACCTCGCGTTTCCCCCCCATCATCACTGGGTCCGGATGAATCAACGTTTTGCCCCGGCCGAGCTGCGCGACGAACTCCTGAATCCCCTCCGCATAGAAAAACCGCTCCTGCTTGTCGTCCTCTCGCTCGTCCGCCAGGACGATCTCCAGGCCCGGATTAAGAAACGCCAATTCTCTCAGCCGATTGGCCAATGTCTCGAATTTGAACTCGGTGGTGATCGTGAAGATGGTGGGATCCGGCTTGAAGGTCACCAAGGTTCCCGTCGAACCCGTTTTTCCGATGACCTTGAGGCCCTGGACGGTTTTGCCTCGGGAGAACTCCATGAAGTGCACCTCGCCCTCACGCGACACCTCCACCTTGAACCAATCCGAGAGCGCATTGACACATTTTGCTCCCACGCCGTGGAGACCACCGGAGTATTTGTAGGCTCCCTGACCAAATTTTCCTCCAGCATGCAGATTGGTCAAAACCAACTCCACCGCCGGAATGTTGAACTTGGGATGAATGTCCACCGGAAT